>JANTGJ010000024.1 GCA_024762975.1 Candidatus Krumholzibacteriia bacterium | reverse complement strand
CCACCGTCTTTTCCCCATTTTGGGCTCAACCATGGCACATAGCTTGCGATCATAAGATGAACAGCCGTCCTGTCCCGGGGCGGACTCGCAGCCATGTATTGTCGAAAAGGGAAGTAATGACGGGAAAAGCACGCATCCTGGTCGCGGATGATGAGCCCCATATCCGGCGCATCCTGCAGTTCCTGCTGGAACAGGAGGGTTTCGAGGTCATCATGGCCGAGAACGGTGATGAGGCCTGGAAGCAGGTCGCGGTAGCCCAGCCGGATCTGGTGCTGCTGGACGTAATGATGCCGGGTATGGACGGATATGCCGTTCTGAGCGTGATCCGCGAAGGGTTCGAGACCCGAAATCTGCCTGTCATCCTGTTGACCGCCAAGGGAGAGGACCAGGACAAGGTCCGCGGACTGAAGGGTGGCGCCAACGACTACGTGATCAAACCGTTCAATCACGATGAACTGCTTTTGAGGGTGACCAATCTGTTGGAAGCCACGCGTCGCGAGCGTGAGGCCAATCCCTTGACAGGTCTGCCCGGAAACCGGGCAATCGAACGCGAGATCCAGGCCCGGATCCAGAGCGGACGCGATTTCGGTTTCATGTACATCGACATTGATCGCTTCAAGAGCTTCAACGACTACTACGGATATTCGCGCGGCGACCGCGCGATTTCCTACCTGGCCGGCGTTCTGGTCGGATGCTCGCGCAAATTCGGATCGGAGAACGATTTCATCGGCCACGTCGGCGGAGACGATTTCGTGATGGCAACCTCGTCGGAGCTGGCGGAGAAACTGGCGATGAAGGTGATCGAGGAATTCGATGCCGGAATCGGCGACCTGCACGACGCCGAGGACTTCGAGAAGGGTTTTCTGGCCGTCAAGAGTCGCAGCGGCACCCTGAAGCAGTTTCCCCTCATCACCCTGACCATCGCCATGGTGAGCGAGACCAGTGGTCAATTCGAGCACCCCGCCCAGCTGAGCGACACGATGGCCGAGCTGAAACGCTACGGCAAGACGAATAGCAGCAGTGTCGTCGTCAAGGAGCGTCGCAGCCAGAACGGCGAGTCCGAACTCGTCATGGCTGGCCACGACGCCGATACGACGGAAACCTCCTGAGCGGAAGGTCCCGATGTCCGGCCACAGCATTTCCCAGGAACCGTTTGTTGGACCGCAGAGCGCGGTGGCCGTCGCACTGCACCATCTGACCGCCTCGGGCGACCTGCCAACCCTGGCGGATCTGGATGCCGGTACGATTGCCGGATTTCGCGATCTGCCGCATGTGCAAGCCGTCTCGGTGATCACCGAAGCCGAGGGTGCTGGTCTGCTGGATCCCGGTCGGGCCCGTTGTACCCAGGCCAGCGTGGGCGAGTGGACCCGTGGCGGCGAGGAAACGTTGCATCACCTGAGCCGGACCCTGCAGGTTCGCAATCGTCCCTTTGTGACCGTCCGGTTGGGCCTGGATGTGGATCCGGCGGAGGTCCCCGGGCTACAGGATTCCCTGGACCAGTACGCTATCGTGATCGAGGGTGCGGCCTCGTTCTGGGCCGAAGCGGTTGCCGCCCGTTCGGAGAGCCGCCGTGTCGCGGCCGAGAATGAGGCGCTCGATCGCCTGAACAGGCTTCAGGCCCGCTTCACGGCCATGACCAGCCATGAGCTGAAAACGCCGCTGACTTCGATCACCGCCTATGCCGATGTCCTGCGAAGTCTGGTGCCGGCCGAGCAGGTGCCCCAGGCCGCCGAATTCCTGTCGGTCATCCAGTCCGAGTCCGCTCGCCTGCTGCGAATGGTCAATCGCATCCTGGATTTCTCGCGGATCGAGAGCCAGGATCAACTGCTCAAGCGGACGCCCGAGGCCTTGGATCTGTTGGTGGCGGATGTCGTGCGCTCGCTGCGTCCCGTCATTCTGGGCAAGAGTCAGACCTGTGAGGTCGAGGTCGAGCCGGACCTGGCCCGTGCGATGATCGATTCCGATCTGGTGCGCCAGGTCTTGGTCAACCTGATCGGCAATGCCGTGAAGTTCACCCCCGAGGGCGGCCGGATCCGCATTCGGATCGAAGAGGCGGCCGCATCCTTGCGCGTGCGGGTCCTGGACAGCGGTCCGGGCATCCCACCGGAAGATATCCGGCGTATTTTCCGTGAATTCTACCGTGCCCGCGGCGAAACCGCCGAGCAGGAAGGTAGCGGATTGGGGCTGAGCATCGCCCAGCGGATCGTTCACCTGCATGACGGCACGATTCATGCCGAGCGCCTGCCGGGCGGCGGCACCGAATTCAATTTCGAGGTTCCCAAGCAATTGATCTTCCCGGTTCCGCTGCCTGAAGAGTATGGCGCTCGCCTGATTCCCGGTCCGGCTCTGCGCCTGGTGCAAACCCTGGTACAGACCGTGGCCGAGATCACCGACTCGCGAGTCGTCACGGTGCTGTTGCGAAACGGGTTCGGCGAGTTGATTCCTGTAGCGGCCAACAGTCTGCGGGCCGGCGACGGCTACCCTGCACCCGTACCGGAGGATGAGGCGTGGAGCTCATTGCTGGAGCGTGGAGGAACCAGCCGCGACGGCGACGGCATCCGGCTTCCCTGGAATCCGTTGGGACCCGGTTCACAGGGCGAATTGGTATATGCCGCACTGGGCGAGGCGGAGCGTGCGATCGGCGCCCTGATCCTGGGCCGCCGAAATGGTGACGCGACCTACGATACGGCGGATCTGGATCAGGTCGCCGTACTGGCCGAACTGTGCCGCCTGGCACTGGACAACCTGCACCGTTGGGGTGCGGGGCCACAGCCCGAAGAATCGGCCCGGGAGATCGAACGCACGACAGCTGCGTTGCGTATCCTCCTGCGGATCCGCCGTACGGGAGTTCCGACGGCTACGCCACAGGCCCTGTATCTGGTCCGGCGCCTGGGTGAGGTATGCGGTCTGAGTGCGACACGGATTCGCCATCTGCAGCATGCGGCCGCCTTGCACGACGCGGGCATGGCCCACATCGAGGACGAGATCCTGCTCGGTGAAACCGATCTCAGCTACGACGAACGCGACGAGATCGATCTACACGTCGAGCAGGGTGTCGAAGCCATGGAACCCCTCCTGGCGGATGCGCAGATCCTCGAGATCATTCGGCACCATCATGAAAGATTCGATGGTACGGGATATCCTGATGGACTGGCCGCAACGGACATACCGCTCGAGTCTCGCCTCCTGGCGGTCATCGATGCCTGGTTCTCGCTGACCCGGGGACGCCCCTACCGGGCAGGTCTGCCGGCGATCCGGGCGATCGAGGAGATCCAGGCCCATTCCGGTTCGCAATTCGACGCAACGATTCTGCACGAGTTTCGCTGTGTACTCGAAGAAGATGGAATCTTGTCCGCGGATGACCCGGATTCGGATCCGGGCCAGCGCACCGTATCGCGCCCGGCCCCTGCGGCCGGACCGAAGAGTGGAGAATAGATGAACCGGATGCCGCGCATTCTCATCGTGGACGATGAAAAGCCCATCACGACGCTGCTGGCGCAGACGTTCGAGCAGGAGGGCTTCCAGGTCTCGCTGGCCGACAACGGGATCGACTGCATGAATCGGATGGCCAACTTCCGGCCGAATGTGGTGATCATGGATATCATGATGCCCAAGCTGGACGGGGTGGACACGACTCGGCTGATCCGCCGCAACCAGGCCTACACCGGTACGCTGATTGTAGCCCTTTCGGCCAAGGCGGACGAAGAAACCCGGGCCCGGATGAAGCAAGCCGGAGCGAATCTCTTCATGCGCAAGCCGTTCAATATCGCCAAACTCGTCGAACGCGTGGGCAAGATGCTCGAGACGCGGACGAACGCCTCGTAGGAGTAGGGATTGATCGGAGCGATCGAAATCGGACGGATCCTGCCGCTGGCATTGCTCGATGCCGCCGGACCGCTGTCCGCCCCGTTGGGGCTGACACTGGCGCTGGCGCTGCTGGGCGGCGTGGGGGTGGGCCTGTTCGGTTTGCGACTGGCTGTGCACCGGTCGAACGATCGCCGCAGATTGGATGAAGCGCAGACTCGCCAGCATGGCCTGGAGCAGGAACTGCAGCGACTGCTTGAGCACTCTCGACAGCAGCGTGAGAGCCTCGAAGATGAGCGGAGCCATGCCGAGGATCTCCGTCGGCGAAGTCGTACGCTGGAACGCATCCTGGCGGTTTCGGCGCGCATGAACTCGACCCACAATCAGGCGGAACTGCTGGAGCAGGTCACGGCCGCCGTCGAGAGCATCGGTGGTTTCCGGAAAGTGATCCTCTATCTCTGGTCCGAAAGTACGCAGGCGTTCGAGGCGCGTGCGTTCGCCGGAATTCCCGAGGAAAGCAAGGCGGACCTGATCGGCATCCAGGTCTCGCGGGACGAATACGAGCAGATGAATACCTCGCGCGAGCGCTACTCGTCCTCGTTCCTGGTCCGAGCTGCGGATACCGCCGAGGATGTCGCCGTACAGCTGGATCCCGGGTCGCCCTGGGACGTCGACGTGTTGATGATCTCCCCCCTGGTCTCGCGCACCGGCGACCTGAACGGCTATTTCAGCCTCGACGATCCCCTGGACGGCCACGTTCCGGATCTGGTGGCGATTCGGCAACTCGAATTTCTGGTCCAGCAGGTCAATACCGCGGTCGAATCCTCGCTGGTCTATGGACGACTGGCGCGCAACAACGCCGAGCTTTCCGATGCCTCGAAAAAGCTGGCCAGCCTGAGCGACATGAAGGCCAATTTCGTGGCCAATGTCTCGCATGAACTGCGTACTCCCCTGACCTCGATATCAGCCTACACTGAACTGCTGCAACAGAATATGGGAACGATGACCGACGAGGCGCGCGGCGAGTTCCTGAAAGTGATCAACACCGAGAGCAACAAACTGACGGCAGTGATCAACGACATCCTGGACCTGAACCGCATCGGCAACGGGCCGCCGGCGATGGTGCAGGTCGAGACTGACCTGGTGCAGATCGTTCGCCATCTCGAAGAATCCTGGCGCAGTCGCGCCATCGGATCCGATGTACGCTTTCGCCTGTTGACCTCCGCCGAAAAGATCCTGCTGCCCGTCGATTCCCTGTTGCTGAAACAGTTGATCGGTCACCTGCTGGGGAATGCCTTCAAGTTCACGCCCACCGGTGGTCAGGTTACGCTCAGCCTGCAGGAGACCGGAACGGCAGTCAGCCTGATGGTCGAAGACACCGGCATCGGCATTCCCGAAGATCAGCTTTCCGAGATTTTCAACGAGTTCTATCAGGTCGATGGCTCAGCTACCCGGGAGCACAACGGACAGGGCGTCGGTCTGGCCATCTGCCAGGACATCGTCAACCACCATGATGGCCGGATCTGGGCCGAGAATCTCGAGCCCACGGGTGCTCGTTTCACGGTGCTCTTGCCGCGCAGGCCGGCCGTGTTGCAGCCGACCGAAAGTGAACCGACCGGCTCCGCGCTGGCTGAGGGCGAATTTGTCCAACGCCTGATGTACTGGGTCAGCGAGAGTCTCGGCGTGCAAACAGCGACCCTGATGGTACCTGACCACGAGCGGGACGTTCTGACCATCCGCGCCGCGATCGGTTTGCCCGAGGCCGTGGTCCAGGGTGCCGTCGTGGCTCGGGGCGCCGGTTTCGCCGGTCAGGTCTGGGCCACGCGCAAGACCCTGCTGTTGGCCGATGTCACCCGTGATGCGCCGGTTTCCGTCGAGGTGAACGAACCGCGCTACTCGACTCCTTCCCTGCTGTGCGCACCTGTGTTGCATGAGAATCGGGTGATCGGGGTCGTCTCGGTGAACAACAAGGTCGATGGCACTTCGTTGGATGATGACGACCGGCTCTTCCTCGAGTCGTTGTCGCCGGTCATTGCCGAACTGCTGGATCGGCACCACCGCTGGCGGGAGATGACCGAGGACCTGAAAGAGGTGCGCTCGTCCTTGCGGACCACCACGGCCGTGGGCCAGCTGAGGCACGAAAGCCTGGCGGCGTTGTGCCAGGAGATCTGCCTCGCCGCCGGTCGTTGTGCCGGGCTTCCCGAGCACGAGATGGTGGACCTGGCCTTCGCCTTGCAGTTCTATGACGTCGGGCTCAGCGCTGTACCGCGCCAGTATCTGAACAAGGCCGGGAAACTGAGTGATTCCGAGCGCCGGGACATGCAGCGCCACGTGAGCGTAGGCTTGGATCTGCTGGCGCCGCTGCGTCCCTCGTCGAAGGTTCGTCAGTTGATTCTGCACCACCATGAGAACTGCGACGGCTCCGGCTATCCCGAGGGGTTGGGCGGCGAGGCGATTCCGCTGGGTTCGCGTCTGATCCGTCTGGCCGATACGTTGGCCGCCCTGCTCGCTCGGCGACCCTGGCGACAGGCCCACAGTCTGAGTAGGGCGTTGCAGCAGATCGAACAGGGAGTGGGCCGTGAATTCTGTCCACGCCTGACACCGCATTTCCTGGAAGAAACCCGTGCGCGGGCCACGCGAATCGAGGAACTGCAGGCTCGCGAGAACCAGAGCATCGAGCGGGTTCGCCCGCTCGCCTACAAACCGAAACAGGTACAGGCTCCGGTCTAGAGAACCTGTGCCAAAGTAACGTATCGCCGCTGGAGGAAGCATCGTGCTGAAGGTCCTGATCGCCGACGACGAACACAACATCCGCCACATCCTCGACTTCAGCCTGCACGCCGAGGGCTTCGACGTGATCGCCGCACACAACGGCGAGGATGCCTTTACCATGGCTGTTGACGAAGCGCCCGACCTGGTGATCCTGGATGTGATGATGCCCGGTCAGGGCGGAATCGAGACCTGCAGGATGTTGAAGGAGGATCGCCGCACGGCGGATATTCCGGTCGTGTTACTGACGGCCCGCTCTTCTCGCGAAGACCGCGAAGAGGGCATCGCTGCGGGTGCTGATGACTACATCACCAAGCCGTTCAGCCCGCAGAAACTGGTATCGACGGTCCAGACCATCCTGGGGAGCACCAGTCGCTGATTCGTGGCGGCATTTTGCCGCGACGACGGTAGACGCACCGGAGCCGGGGAAGTAGAATGCGCTTCCCTGGCTCCTTCTTCCTGGTCGGATCGTCCGGCCCGAACCACTGCCGCGGATGTTCATGGCGTTACGAGTCGAAGTCGCTTTGCCGGTGCCCCTGCCGCGCACTTTCAGTTACCGCCAGCCGGTCGTCGACTCGGCGACGCAGGTTCCCGTCCACAGCGGCGACCTGGTCGAGGTCGCCTTCGGTCGGCGCCGCAAGGTCATCGGGCTGGTCGTGGCGACCGAACCGTTGGCCGATGACGTGCGCACCGTGGAAGGTGTTCCCCTTAAGGATATCGGTCGCATCTTTCCATCCGAGTACCGTATCGATCGGCACCGGTTGGCGCTGGCACGCTGGCTGGCCGAGTACTACCTGCTGCCGTTGGGAGAGGTCATTCCCCTGATGCATCCTCCGGCGCCGGGAACCAAGGCCCGCGGCCGACGGGGAGCCGAACCGGCGGATTATCCGGTGGTCGACGTTGCGGACATCGTATTGACTGCGGCACAGCGGGCGGCCGTGCAGGCGGCTGACGAAGCGGTCCGAGGAGAGGATCCACGGCCGTTGCTGCTGCACGGCGTCACGGGCAGTGGGAAGACCGAAGTCTACCTCGAGATCATTGCCGGGGCGTTGCAGGCGGGTCGCGGCGCGATCTACCTGCTGCCCGAGATCGCACTCACACCGCAAACCCTCAGCCGAATCCATGCCCGTTTCGGAGGACAGGCTGCCGCGATCCACTCGGGGCTGTCGGCCGGCGAGCGTTGTCGCATTCACGAGGCTACGGCTCGAGGTGAAATCCGGGTCGTCGTCGGGCCGCGCTCGGCGCTCTTTGCTCCGATGCCGGACCCGGGCGTGATCATCGTGGACGAGGAGCACGACTCGTCCTACAAGCAGGATGAGAAGCCCCGCTACAACGCGCGCAACGCCGCCCTGGTCCGGGCCCGCGAATGCGGCGCGGTGGTGGTACTGGGGTCGGCCACACCCTCACTGGAATCGATGGCCAATGCCAGGGCCGGCAAGTATCGGCTCGTGGAACTTCCGGACCGTCTCGGAGCCCCCCTGCCCAGGGTCGAGTGTGTCGACCTGCGGGGCACCCCCTCTGCGGACGGGTTCTCCCCGCGATTGCTCGAGGCCCTGGCCGAAACGCTGGAACAGGGGCGTCAGGCAATCCTGTTCTACAACCGGCGTGGCTTTGCACGCGCGATCCAGTGCACCGAGTGCGGCGAAGTCGTGCAGTGCCCCCGGTGTGATATTGCACTGACCTACCACCTGCGACCGCGCCGATTGCTGTGCCACTATTGTGACTATCAGCAACCTCCGGACCGTGCCTGCAACCAGTGTGGCGCCACCGCATCGTTGCCCGGAGGGGGAGGCACCGAGAAGGTGGAGATCAATCTGCAGATTCAGTTTCCCGAGGCGAAGATCCTGCGCCTGGACCACGATACGACGCGACGGCGCGGAGCCTATGGCCGGATCCTGGCTGATTTTGCCGCACAGCGGGCGGATATTCTGGTCGGAACCCAGATGGTGGCCAAGGGACATCATTTTCCGGGCGTCGGTCTGGTGGGCGTCCTGGCCGCCGACGATGGATTGGGCCTGCCCGATTTCCGCGCCGCCGAGCGCTCGTTCCAGTTGCTGACGCAGGTGGCGGGGCGGGCTGGCCGTACTGCCGATGGGCGGGTACTGTTTCAAACCTATCGGCCGGATGATCCGGTGATCGGCGCTGCCGCCGGCCATGACTACGAGTCCTTCGCGGACGAGGAACTCCCGTTGCGCCGCTCACTCGGGTATCCGCCTTACGGACGGCTGATCCGGTTGGGAATCAGTGGGAGGAGGCAGGGCGAAACCGAGCAGGGAGCCTCGTTGCTCTGTGAGGCCCTGCGCGCGAATCTGGATCGTTCGGGGATCACGGTTCTGGGACCGGCGCCCGGCGTTTTTGCCCGGCTCAACGATCGGTACCGATTTCAGATCCTGATCAAAGGGCGGTTGCGGAAATCGGAAAAAAAGTGGCTGGGCCAGTGCCTGGAGGAATTCCGAAATGAGTATCGGCGCCTGGACCTGATGCACGACGTGGATCCCGAGTCGATGTACTGACGTGAGTTGGAACCGCATTGAAAAAGGGCCGAGGGAACACCCTCGGCCCTTCTTGTTGTCGATCGACGTTTGTCGGTGACTACCGGTCGGTAATGACCACGCGGAAGCCGCAGACCGCGGACGCATTGGTCGGATTCGATTCACTGCGGGCTCCCGAGCGAACCTTCGTAAAGTCGGAATAGAAATACCCGCCGCGCTGGACTCGCGTATCGCCCTGCGACGGTCCGACCGGATTCTCCTCCGGACAATTCGTACCGCAGTAGTTGCTGCGGTAACGATCATTGCACCACTCGAGTACATTGCCGTGCATGTCGAACAATCCCCAGGCGTTGGGGCCCTTGGAGGCTACCTCATGTGCCTGCGACTGGGAATTTTCCGAGAACCAGCAGATGCTGTCCAGCAATTCGGGATCTTCGACAAAGCAGTCCTCCCGGAAATCATCGATATCGGTGTTCGCGTAGGCGGTCTCACTGCCGGCACGGCAGGCGTACTCCCACTCGGCCTCCGTCGGCAGGCGATAGCCAACGGCGTTGTACGGATCATAGCCATTGCACAGCCAGTTCAGATGGTCGTAGGCACGGGTCATTCCCCCGTGGAGACTGAGCCAGTCACAGTAGGCCGCTGCCGCATACCAGGAAATCTCGACCACCGGATCGTTTTCGCGGTCCGAGACGAACGCGCCATTCTCGTACCGGATCTTCAGGCCCGGGTCCTGCATGTTCATCAGCATGATCGTGGAGTTGTCCAGTGTATCGTAGATCTTTCCATTCTCGTAGCGGGCGTAGCCATGGTCCACTGCCCAGGTCAACACCTGGGCAAAGGTGCCGTTGCTGACCTCGGTGGCCTGTACCAGAATGTCATTGGTCAATTCGACGTCATGCTCCGTCTCATCCGGGCTGGAGCAGGACTCGTTGCGCGTTCCCATCACGAACGCACCGGCGGATACGGGGACCATGTCGAAAGTCTCCAGATAGCGGGCCTGGAAAGTGATCGTTTCCCCGGCAGCCAGAGGTGCCAGGGTCGGACCCGGCGGGGTCCAGCCGACCAGAGTCTCCCAGGCCAGTGTGTAGACACCGGGGTCCGTTACCTCGACGGTACCCTGCCCCGTGCCGGATTCGCTGAACCCGTTCGGCCCGGTGATGGTCCAGGGCGCACCCAGTCCGGCCGGTTCGGGTCGAACGAAGAGTGTCATCGCGTTTTGTTGGTAGTCGCCAGTGACGACGATACCTGTCGCACCGAGTGTGACGGTCTCCGCTGCCGGGGCCGTCCAGCCGCTGACTTCGTTCCAGGTCACCGTATACGAACCGGCGTCCAGATCGTTGAATACCGAGGATCCGGTACCACTCAAACTGAATCCACCCGGGCCGGCGATCTGCCACGGAGCCGAGAAACCGGCCGGCTGCGGATCCAGTACCAGGCTGGGGGCGTAGGTGCCGGCAAATACCACGTTGCCGCCGTGATCTACGGTCAATGTCTCGTTCTGCGGCGCTTTCCAGGCGACGACTTCACCCCACATCAGCGTATAGTCACCCGGTGCCAGGTCGCTCAGCGAGAGATCACCCAGGCCGGAGCGCTGGATCCCGTCCGGACCGACCAGGGTCCAGGGGGCGTCCAGACTGTTGGGTTCGGCGTCGATGGTCGCCGAGCCGGGCACCTGCGCGTATTCACCGGCAACGTTCAGCGTGATTCCCCGGCTCATTTCGTAGTCCGCCGAGGCGGGGGTGGTGTAGCCACTGACCTCGTCCCAGACGATCGTGTAGTCGAAGGAGGAGACGCCATCGCCCACCGTATCGGGCCAGGCGTCGGCAATCAGGGTCGGTCCCGTACCGGTGTATTCGATAATCTGCTCGATCGGCCCCGTCGCGGTCAGACGGCCGTTGCCGGTCAGCGTCCATGAGGCATCCAGGCTTCCAGGCCTCGGATCGATGTAAACCGAACCGGGTGACTGCCGGTATTCGCGCGCCGCCGAAAAGCCGAAGATCGTCATCGTGAAACGCACGGTCAACGGCTCGCCCTGCTGATCGCCTTCCTGATCCGGATTGTACCAACCGTCGACCGGTTGCCAGATGATCTCGTAGATCCCCGGTTCAAGCGCCTGGAGGGTGGTGTCACCGGCGCCGTTCCACTCCATTCCCTCGGTCGGTTCGAATTCGCCGGTGGACGAGTTGACTTCGCCACCGAGCAGAGTCCACTCGGCTTGCAGGTTGCCGGGAATCACGTTGATGAATACCGAGCCCGGTTCGGGGAAGTAGAAACCGGAGAAGTCGATCTGCTTGACCGATCCCAGCGACAATGTCACCGGATTGGGGCGCGGTGTGATCCACCCGTCCCTCGGAAGCCAGCTGATCGTATACTCGCCCGCGGCCATGTTCTCGAGGGTCGCATCGCCCTGCGAGGCAATCGTGGCCCCACCGGGAGCGGCCAGCGACCAAGCCACATTGAGGTCGTCGGGATCCGTATGGATAACCACCGTGTTGGAGAAGTTCGTCCCCGGACCGACTTCGACCGGATTGTCATCGGAACAACCGACGAAAAGAAACGCTCCGGCAAACAGTAGCAGGAGCGAGGTACTGGCGAGTACCCGTTGGTTCCTTGGCATTATCTTTGGCCTCCAGACCGGTTTTGGAGTATTTGCTGGTCGCCACTAAAAATATCCCTCGGGGCTTCAAATTATCAAGACCCAATTTGCATTGTCGGTTTTGATGAAAACGATGTTTCGTTGTGTTTCCGGGCTGGTTCTGGTATCATTAGTGCTGGCGCATCGGGAAAGCCCGCGCGGGCCTGAATTCGAGAACCGCTGTCGTCGGCACGATCACCCTCCGAGACACCCATATTTTCGGGAAAGGCAATTCATGCAAAGTCATCCACGCCATGGTGGCGGTTCGGTGTTCCGGACCCCGCGATTGTTCCTGCTTGCGCTCCTGGCGCTGACTCTGGTAGCCGGCTCGGCCTGGGCCTATGACGGTCCGACGCTGGACGAATTGCGCGAGCGCGCGAAAACCGAAGGTTGGACTTTCGACGTGGACGACACCTTCATCCTGACGCGCACGCAGGAGGAACGCGACAATTTGCGGGGGTACAAGCCGCCGGCGGGGTGGGAAAGCGAATGGGAGGCCCACCTGGAGATTCTTCCGGTCGAGAAGGCGCTGCCGACGAGTCTGGACTGGCGCGACGTCGATGGCATCACCCCGGTCAAGAACCAGGGTAGCTGTGGTTCATGCTGGGCCTTTGCCGCCACCGCCGAGATGGAAGCCTTCATCAAGATCTACTACGGAGTCGAGGTGAACCTGTCGGAGCAGCAGTCGATCTCGTGCAATCCCTACGGTGCCGGTTGCGACGGCGGCTGGGCCGTGGCCTCCTACTACATCTGGCAGAACTATGGTGGGGTGCTGGAAAATTGCCATCCCTACCTGAGCGCGGACCCGCCGATCGCTCCCTGTGAAGAGGACAACTATTTCGACTACGCCCATATCACGGGCTACCGGTCGATTTCCAACAATGTCGAACAGATGAAACAGGCGCTGCAGGTGGGGCCGATCTGCACGGCCATCGATGCCAGCCCCGAGTTCGAGAATTACGGCGGGGGTTGCTACAACCTTCCGGGGTACGGGACCAACCATCTGGTGTTGATCGTCGGCTATGATGATCGCGCCTGCAGTGGCAACGGTGCGTGGATCATCAAGAACAGCTGGGGCTCGGGCTTCGGTGAGAGCGGCTATGCGATGGTTCAGTATGGCGCCGGCAATGTCGGTATCAGCGTTACGCAGATGTATTACACACCGCCGCCCGTCGAAATCGATATCGACTCGGCTTTCGGTCTGGACCCCCTGCTCGGCGATGAAACGGTTACCTTGAACTGGACGAGTGCCGGGGCCGCAGCACCCACGGTGGATATCTGGATGGGAATCGACGGCGCCTGCCACGATCTCGTGATCGCCGAGAACGTGCCCAATTCGGGCAGCTACGATTTCTTCGTTCCCAACGAAGGCACCGACTACGCCAGCCTGGTGGTCTTCCCGAGCACCGGCACGGTGGATGGTTACGATTTCGCGAAGCACCGGATCCAGATCGTCGGGCACAAGATTCGCTACGTATCGACCCTGGGCAGCAACACGGCTCCCTACGAGACTCCGGCCACTGCTGCGCACTCGATCGCCGACGCCCTGGTTGCCTGTACCGGTACCGACTCGGTCTACGTCGCCGGGGGAGATTACGCCGGCGCGATCGCGGTGACCGATCCGGTACGCCTGTTCGGCGGTTGGAACGACGACTTCTCCGTACGCGATACCGATCTGTATCCGACGCGCCTGAGCTCGGGCAACGGAGGCCTGCGCTTTCTGGCCGGCTGCGGTGACATCGGTGGCGTCGACGGTTTTGTTTTCGAGGACTGTGTGGGAGCGAATTATTCCAACCCGGTTCCCGGCTATCATGGCGGGGCGATCTACACGAGTGACTGCTCGCCGACGATCAGCAACTGCCGGTTCCTGAACAATCGCGCCGACCCGGCTGTTGCTACCGGATACGGCGGTGCTCTCTGCCTCCTCGGTGGCGAGCCCCGGGTCATCGACTGCGAGTTTACCGGAAATATCGCCAGCAACGGTGGAGCCGTGGCCGTTCTCGAGGGCGCGGCGGCGACTCTGGAGAATTGTGCGTTCACCGGCAATGCCTGTTCGGACAGTCTCCCGAGTTTTACCGGCGCCGGATTGATGGTGCAAGATGCCAGTATCCATCTGGTCGGTGGATCCCTGGTCGACAATGGAGGCTCGGGAGTCGGCGGAGCGTTGTGGGCGTCGAATGCGACGGTCAGCATGGACGGCGTGGAGATCCGCGGCAACCGGTCCCAGAACGCAGGTGGAGCGCTGAGTATCGACGGCGGCACGCTCGAACTGGTGCATTGCACACTGGAGAACAACACCGCCCGGGGGGGCAATGGCGGAGCGGTCTTCGCTTCGCTGGCGTCGGTACAGGTGCGCAACACCCGCCTGGTGGGCAACTCGGCGACCAACCTCGGCGGCGGACTGTATGGGATGAATATCAACGGTACGGTCGAGAATTGTCTGGTCGATTCCAACAGCGGCTCGATGGCCGGCGGTTTGGCCATGATCTCCGGCGGTGCGCTGACCGCGCGCAACAATATCATCGTCTCGAATGTCGGTGGGGGCCTGATGTGCGCCGGGACCGGAGCCGTGAGCGACTGCAATGACGCCTGGAGCAACGCGGGTGGCGACTTTGTCTCCACGACCATGGGACCGGGGGACATCAGCGTCGATCCGCTGCTGGTTGATCTGACCGGAGGTGATCTGGGGCTGGCCGTCCACTCCCCTTGTCTGGATCGCGGAATCGACGATCCCGGCTGCCTGGACCCGGATGGCTCCCGGGCGGATATCGGGTTCCACGGTGGTCCGGATGCGGATTTCGTGGCGCCGCCGGTGCTGCAGGACGCCTCGGTGGTATCCCTGGGTGCGGGGCAGTATCGCTTCTCGTGGACGGCCAGTGCGGCGCCGGACCTGGATCACTACGTGGTCTATCGCGATACCGCCGATGTCTTTGTGCCGACGGCGAACAAGATGGTCGGCAGCGTCGTGCCGCCGACGACGACCTGGGACGATACGCCCCCCCAGGACAGCTACTACGTCGTCGTAGCCGTCGATGTGGACGGCCACAGCAGCGGGTTCACCGCGCCGGTCTGGACCCAGGGCGGCGGCTCCTCGCCGGTGGAGGACTCGTTGCCGCGGACGCTGGCGATCCGGGATGTGACCCCCAATCCGTTCAACCCGTTGGCGCGGATCTCCTATGACGTACCCAGGACCGGGAATATCCGGCTCGAAATCTTCGATCTCCGCGGCCGTCGGGTCCGGACTCTGGTGGACGAAACGGTGGAGGCGGGAACCCATACCGCGATCTGGAAGGGACGGGACGATCAGGGCCGCTCCGCCGCGGCGGGAATCTACTTCGCGCGCATGAGCGATGGACGTTCGGCTCAGACGGCCAAGATGGTCCTGGCCAAGTGATCCAGTCCGCGCAAGAGTGATTCAGCGCGGCTCGTCGAGCCAGCGCAGGATCTCCTCGGTCGAAACCCGGCCGTTCAGATCCATCTTCCCGATCCGTACGGGCAGGATCCATCGAAGGCCTGCCCGTGTGGATCCTTTCTTGTCTCCGGCCAGCAACCGTTCGATCTCCTCGGGTGCAAAGACCGGGTAGGTCGTGGGCAGACCGCAGGCGTCGAGGATTTCCAGTACCTGGACTGCCGAGGCCAGCGGGCAGGTACCGCGTTCGGCCGCAATGCGGAAAACAACCGCCATCCCGATCGCAACGGCCTGCCCGTGCCCGAGGTCCTCTCCCTGCTCCATCGCTCGAGCCTCCAGGACATGTCCCAGCGTGTGGCCCAGGTTCAGCGCCTTGCGTGGGCCCTTTTCCCGAAAATCCCGGGTCACCAGGGAGGCCTTCACCGCGGCGGTCCGCGCAATCCAGTCCTGCCAGGGAAGGGCGCCAAGGATCCCGGGTACCGGTTCGTCGGCCGGGCCATTGCGCAGGTATTGCCCCAGTCGGTCACGAGTGGAGTGCAGTTCGTCAAATAGATGGACATCGCCCAGAGCGGCCGTCTTGATCATCTCGGCCATGCCTTCGCGCCAACGGCGGCGCGGCAGGGTGGCCAGGAAACCGCAATCGGCCAGAATCGCCAGTGCGGGATGGAAGCAACCGACCGGATTCTTCAGGCCAGCCGTATTCAGTCCCGTCTTGCCGCCCAGCGAGGCGTCGACCATGGCCAGCAGGGTCGTCGGCAGTGCGACATAGTCGACACCTCGGCGCCAGGTCGCGGCAGCCATGCCTGCCAGGTCCAACGCCGCTCCGCCGCCCATGCCCACGATCGTGCCGTCCCGGGGGAGGGCTCGCTCGGCCAGCCAGTGGAAAACCTCGTCCAACACGGCCATCGACTTGCACTTCTCCCCCGCCGGGAGGTGATAGACGGATCCTCCGCCGCGCGGACACTCGGCCTGGATATTGTCCAGCCAGGGCGCGTGCAATTCGGCTACGGTCTTGTCCACGAGGTAGACCGGAGCACTGTGGCGAACGTATTTATGGAGTTCCAGACAGGCCAGCGGGCCGAGTACGAGTCGGCTCTTCCTGCCGTCCAGCTCCATGTCGATCAATTGAGAATCGGAGTGCCTTTTCAAACGAATTCCCCCGTAGGGTTTCCCTTGTTTCCACTGCCCCGGAGGGCTACTTTTGCCCCGCCGGGGCCGTTCCATAGTACACCCCCGGACTCGGGATTTCCATCAAAGGAGTAGAGACAATGGCAGGTCAGATGGTTGAAATCCGCTGGCATGCGCGGGGTGGACAGGGTGCTAAGACAGCAGCCATGTTCCTGGCCGAATCGGTCCTAACGCAGGGCAAATACGGGCAGGGGTTCCCCGAGTATGGTCCCGAGCGGAGAGGAGCTCCGATGAGGGGCTACACCCGAATCTCCGAAAACCCGATTCGCCGCCACTGCATGATCGAGAATCCCGGCATCGTCATCATCCTGGATCCGTCCCTGCTGGACTCTCCTGCTGCGGGTGTGACCGCCGGTGTCGGCGAAAACACGGTTTTCATCGTCAACACGACCGAGACGCCGGCTGCCATCAGCAAGAAGCTGAATGTGCCCGGCGCGGCCGTACACACCGTCGACGCTACGGGCATTGCCCTGGATACGATCGGTCGGCCCATCCCGAATATGCCGATGATCGGTGCCCTGCTGGCTGTGGACGATATGATGTCGGTCAAGGATCTGCAGACCGCGCTCGTCGAACAACTGGGGGCGAAGTTTTCCCAAAAGGTGATCGACGGAAACCTGGCCGCGGTCGAGCGGGCCAACAAGGAGTTGGTGTCAGCATGAGTTTCCTGAAAAATTCCGAACTGCACGAGGGCGGGATCATCCGGGAAGCAGGGAACGCCCACGACTATCAAACCGGTGATTGGCGTACCTTTGTTCCCCAGTTTGTCGAGGAGAACTGCATCCATTGCATGTTCTGCTGGATCTACTGCCCGGATTCGGCCATCGATATCGATACATCCGGTGACAAGCCCAAAATGAAGGGGATCATCCTGGATCACTGCAAGGGTTGCGGAATCTGTGCGACCGAGTGCCCGCCCGCGAAAAAGGGTAAGGCCGCTCTGGTCATGGTCCGCGAGGAAAAATAGGCTAACGCCGGAAAGGAAGAGTCATGGAACAGAAACTCGTGGCGCTGTCCGGAAACGAAGCGGTGGCCTATGCTTTCAAACAGGCCCGGCCACACGTCGCTTCGGCTTTCCCGATCACGCCCCAGACCGAGATGATGCACAAATTCGCCGAGTTCGTCGCCAATGGCGAAACGGAAACGGAAATGATCCTGGTCGAGAGTGAACACTCGGCCATGAGTGCCGCGGTCGGCTCGGCCGCCGCCGGCGCACGTACCTTCACGGCCACCAGCAGCGCCGGTTTCGCGCTGATGTGGGAGATCGTCTACGTTGCGGCCAGTCTGCGGCTTCCGATCTGCATGGCGCTCGTGAATCGGGCCTTGAGCGGCAACATCAACATCCACTGCGATCACTCCGACTCGATGGGCGGACGGGACGCGGGTTGGATCCATCTGTTCAGTGAGAATGCCCAGGAATCGTATGACAATGCGGTCATGGCCTGGCGCATCGGCGAGCACATGGACGTCCGGTTGCCGGTGATGGTCAACTACGATGGCTTCATCATCAGCCACACTGCTGATGCCCTGCACATGCTGCCCGACGATGCGGCGTATGACTTCATTGGCAAATACAAGCACGCCTACACGCTGCTCGATCCGGAAAATCCGGTCACCGTCGGCCCGCTCGATTTGACGGATTACTACTTCGAGCACAAGGCCAGCCAACTGGCGACCTATGAACGTGTCCCGGGCATCGTACAGAGCGTCAGCGAGGAATTCGGCGCCTTGACCGGCCGCACCTACCAGTTCTGTGAAGAATACGCCATGGACGACGCCGAATTGGTGATCGTCGTATTGGGCTCCAGTGCTGGTACCTGCAAGGACGTCATCGACGAGTACCGCGAGAAGGGGGTCAAGGTGGGTCTGCTGAAGATTCGCATGTTCCGTCCTTTCCCGGTGCAGATGATTGCCGAAAAATTGGCGGGCCGCAAAGCGGTTGCCGTTTTAGACCGGAGCGCAAGTTTCGGCGGCCAGGGTGGTCCCGTGTTCATGGAAACCCGTTCGGCGATGTACGGACAGCAGGTTCCGGTGAACAACTATATCTACGGTCTCGGTGGTCGCGATTTCGATCTGCATCAGGTCGAGGAAGTGATTGACGACCTTCAGAAGGTCGCCGCAGGCGAGGAACTTCAGTTGATCAATCTCCTGGGTATCAGGTCCTAGGGAAGGAGGAATCGAAATGGCTGTCAATCTCAAGCAGTTGACGCAGCACGAAGAACTCCTGACCGGAGGACATCGCGCCTGCGCCGGTTGCACCGGCTCGAATATCCTGCGTCAGATCATGCTGACCGCAGGTCAGAATACGGTCGTCGGTGGCGCCACCGGTTGCATGGAAGTGGTCACGACCATCTTTCCGTATACGGCATGGCGTACCTCATTCATCCACAGCGCGTTCGAGAACTGCGCAGCTACGGTCAGCGGTGCTGAAACCGCGTACCGGGCTCTGAAGAAGCGTGGCGATCTGCCCCGCGAGGAAACCGGGCGCAAGAACTTCATCGCTTTCGGCGGTGACGGCGGGACCTACGACATCGGTCTGCAGTCCCTGTCCGGCGCGATGGAGCGTGGCCACAACATGGTCTACGTCTGCTACGACAACGAGGCCTACATGAACACCGGCATCCAGCGTTCGAGTGCGACACCCCTGGGTGCGTTCACCTCGACTGCGCCGGCCGGCAAGGTCAAGCAGGGCAAGGAGCAGAATCGCAAGGATCTGACCAAGATCATGGTGGCGCACAATATCCCCTACGTGGCCCAGACCACGCCCTTCCACTGGAAGGATCTGGCCACCAAGGTGGAAAAGGCACTGGCCGTGGATGGTCCCGCATTCCTGAACATCCTGATGCCCTGCCCGGTGGGCTGGCACTTTGATACCGCGATCGGTATGCAGTTGGCGAAGGAGGCCGTGGAATCCAATTTCTGGCCGCTCTTCGAGGTCGAAAACGGTGTCTACAAGATCAACCAGAAACCCAAGGAACGTTCTCCGATGGAGAACTGGATGAAGCAGCAGGGCCGCTTCAAGCACCTCTTCCGCCCGGGTAACGAGGCGATCCTGGAAAATATCCAGACGTACGTCGATGAGCAGTGGGAGAAGCTGTTGAAGCTGGAGGAGATGACCGCGAAGTAGCGGCAATCCGCCTGCAACGATGAAGCCCGCCCCTTACCGGGGCGGGCTTTTTTGTGTTCGATCGCGAAGGGTTCCCAGGGTTTGAGGCGCAGCCAGCCGCTACTGATCGACCTGAATCTCGCCCATACTCTGCTTCATGTTGAAGGTCAGGAGAGGCAGGGGAACCTCACGGTCCTCCTGGAGGGCAGGACTGCTGATCGTGGGCACACCGGCGACGCGTACGTCGGCTGGCGCAACGACCGAAATGCCGCCCATCCGCACACTCAGATCGATGGCGCAATCGTTCTGCCAGGCGCCGCCCAGATCGATGTCCGCGCCGCCCATCTGGTAGTCCATGTCCAGGAACGAGGGACTGGCGTTGCCCAGGCGGGTGGCCTCGACTCCGCCCATCGAGCCGTGGATCTTCAGTCGCTTGAGGGGCTCGCGCATCGGTTCGCTGATGTCCAGCGCAAAACCGCCCTTGTTGAACAGGATCTCCGCGTCGATCAGCCAAAGCCCGCCCAGATCGGCTTCCATGCCGCCTTCCTGGATGATCAGGCCCAACTCGATCGGTACATCACGAGGCAGATAGATCTTCACCACCGGATCCTCGGCATGGTCCAGGAGTTTCCGGAACAGCGCCTGCATCCAGGGCATCGTGCGGTAGAATTCGATCGAATAGGTCCAGGCCGAATCCGGGGGCGTCGTGAAATTCTCATCCAGTTGGAAAACATCCTGGTCGTACCGCGCCTGCACCTTCAGCCCTTCACCGGGATCGGCGGGGTACAGGTGAAACTCTCCCTGGGATAGATTCAGCATCACGCGACCCGCGGCCTTCGGATCGATCGGGGCCTGTCCGTCCGCTGCCGGAACGGATTGGATCTGCGCGGACGGGCTCAATTCGCGATCCTGGATCCGTGAATCCCCGATGCGGCTCCAGGCGATCAGCAGGTTGATCCCCACGATCAGGACAATGATGGCCAGCACGCCCAGGCAGCCGAAGCAGCCGGTCTTGAAGCATCCGGGTCGTTTGCGCATGAGGTCGGGGTTCCTTTCAGTCGATTGCCGGGCGGTCCGGTGAGCGGCACTTCGGGATGTTGCGAGCCTACACCTGTGTTCTGGATCGAGCAACCAGTACGCGCCTGCGGGAATCGGGTTGCAATTCGCCCCGTGCACGACGGACTTTCTCGTGCGTCAGCGGCGTGTTAGTTTTCCCCGTCGGCACGAACACCGGGAAGGAAGCGGGATGAATCTCCTATTTGCCAGCAGCATCGCGACCTGGGGCGGAGGCGAGAACTGGATGCTCTCCGCCGTGGAGGGTATGCGGAGCCGCGGGCATCGCGTGGGATTGGCCGGTCGCCCCGGCAGCGAGTTGATCGGTCGTGCCTCCGAACGCGGAATCGACAACATTGAAATGGATTTTCGCGGGGACTTTGATCCCCGGACTTTTTGGCGGTTCCATCAGTACTGCCGCCGGGAGCGTATCGATGTCCTGTGCACCAATATGCAGCGGGTGCTGCGCATCGCCGGACCGGCTGCGCGCCTGGCCGGAGTTCGGGCCGTGGTGCCCCGCGTCGGATCGCAGTCGCCGCTGGGCGGCAAGATCTCGCACCGTTGGGCATGGCGGCATGTCGCCTCGGGCATCATCGCCAACAGCCGGGCCACGTCCGAGACGTTGTACCGGAGTGCTCCCTGGTTGCCGCCGGGCCGGGTGCGCACGATCTACAATGGTCTGCATTTGGATCGCTACGGCAACACTGCCGAGCGGCGCGCCGAGGCCCGGCACAAGTTGGGGACCCCGCTGGGGGTTCCGGTGATCGGGATGGTGGGCGAATTGACAACCCGCAAGAATCACATCCTGGTCCTGCGCAGTCTGCCGACGCTCGTCGAACGATACCCGGAACTGAGACTGTGGGTCATCGGTGAGGGCGATCAGCGGGACGTCCTCGAAAACGAGGCCTCGCGGCTCGGTGTCTCCGATCACCTGGTTCTGACCGGTTTCCGGGACGACGTACCGGACCTGATCTGTGGAATGGACCTGTTGGCACATCCGGCCCTGATGGAAGGCTTCGGCTACGTATTGGTCGAAGCGATGGCCGCGAGTCTGCCGGTGGTTGCGGCCAATACCAGCAACCTGCCGGAAATCGTGGACGAGGGGGGGACGGGATACCTGATCGATCCGGACGATCCGCGCGCCTGGACGGAGCGCCTGCTGCAAGTGCTGGCTGATCCGGAACTCCGTGCGCGGCTGGGTGCCCGCGGATCCGAACAGGCCCGGGAGCGGTTCGGATTCGAGCGCATGTTGGAAGAACTGGAAGGTTATTTCCTGGAACTGTCGGGGGCCTGATCCGGCCCCGCGCCGTCGCGGAACTGCAGATTGTACAGCTCCCGATACAACCCCGGCCGCCCCAACAATTCGTCGTGGGTTCCCTGCTGTACGAAACGACCTCCATCCAGTACGTAGATCCGGTCCACGTTCTTGATGGTCGACAGACGGTGCGCGATGACGATCGTCGTGCGGCTTTGCACCAGACGATCGATGGCTTCCTGCACCAGCAGTTCGGACTCGGTGTCCAGTGCGCTGGTGGCTTCATCCAGCAACAGGATCTTCGGGTCCTTCAGGATCGCTCGCGCGATCGACAGGCGCTGCCGCTGGCCCCCGGAAAGCTTCACACCCCGGTCACCGATGACGGTTTCGTAGCCCTCGGGCATGCGCGAGATGAAATCGTGTGCGTTGGCCGCCCGCGCCGCCGCCTCGATTTTCTCCGGCGGGACGTCGGCCGCACCGTACGCGATGTTGTTGCCGACCGTGTCGTTGAAAAGAATCACTTCCTGCGTGACGATGCCCATTTCCCGGCGCAACGAGGCCAGGTTCAGCTCCCGCAGATCCTTGCCATCGATGCGCACACAGCCGGAAGTCGGATCGTAGAAGCGGGGGATCAGATCGATCAACGTGGATTTCCCGCCGCCGCTGCTACCGACCAGTGCAATCATTTCTCCGGGCTGAACGCAGAAGTCGATCCCCCGAAGCACCGGTTCACCGGGCAGATAGGAAAACTCGACGTTTTCGAATTCGATGCGGCCGGTCGGGTTCTCCAGCACCTCGCCCTCACTGGGATCCTCCACTTCGGGCTCGGTATCCAGTACTTCGAAAATCCGGTCCGCCGCCGCCATCCCTTCCTGGATCTTCGTGTGCACCGTGCCCAGTTCCTTGATCGGGTGAACCAGGGAGAAAATCAGGAACAGGAACAGCAGGAAATGATCCGCCTCCAGCGAATTGCCTTCCAGTACGAGGCGGCCGCCGTACCACAGCAGAGCCAGCCCCACCATGACCGACAACTGCTCGGTCATGGGTGATGTTGCTCGGCCCACCCGGTGAATGCGAAACACCTCGCTGAACAGGCGCTGGGAATGGTCCAGGAACTTTCGGTTTTCGAAATGCTCCATGGCAAACGCTTTGATCACGCGGATCCCATAGATCGTCTCATGCAGTACGGCGGTCAAACTGGCGAGCTTCTCCTGCTGGCGGTGGCTGTACTTGCGCATCTTCTTGCCGATCTGGACGATGCCGATCAGCGAGACGGGCATCAGGATCACGGCCATCAGCGTCAGTTTCCAGCTCAGGATGAAGGCCATCGCGAAGTACATCACGATGAAGATGGGATCCCGGACGAGATTGGTGAAACTGATGTTCACGCAGTTGTGCGCGATCTGAACGTCGTTGGTGGCCCGGCTCATCAACTCGCCGGCCTTGTGCTGATGGAAGAACGACAGGGGCAACGACGTGAACTTGAGGAACAGTGCGTCGCGCAGGTCACGGATGATCGCCTGCCCAACGTAGGCCATCAGGATGGCCTGAAGGTATCCGGTCAGATTCTTGGCCAGGATCAGCAGGAAGATGACAGTGCAGATGCGGATCAGGCGCTCGTGGTCATCGCCCTGGAGCAGGTACTCGTTGACGCCGCCGAGGAGGCGCCCCTTGACGAAGGCCTCGAACCGGGAAAACGGGTTCTGCGGGGTTGCCGGGTCGTCCGCTACCCCGGAGGTCTCCGTGGAAACGCCAGCCGGCGCCAATTCGCTGACCAGGGATGGCCCTTCGGTCTGGAACAGGGCACGCAAGAACGGAGAGACCATCGTGATACTGAAAATCGACGTAATCGAAAACAGGATCATGAAGAAGATCGAAAGGATCAACTGCGTCAGGTAGGGCCGGATCATCCGGATCATGCGCATATACGAATGCAAGCGGGGAGTTCCTCTCTCGAACATCTGATACCTGGGGCCGGATTGTCCCGTCAATTTCACCCCGGAGCGGATCAAATGCAAGAGCGGCCTCGCGAGGTGGTTTTTCCTCGGCGACAGCGATGCGGGAATCCTCTATGATGGAGCGATTGGCGGAAGTTGCGATCCGCCTTGCGCGGCAACGGATTTATCGACTTATTGGTCTGGAATGTCGCACGTCGCAGCTTGTGCAATCCTTTCGATTTTGCACTTGCGGCGCACTTCCATAACCCGGGAAAGGTCGGAAATGGCTCAGGAGTTGAACGCCGTACTCTTGCAAAGGATCGAAGTGGCTTCGGGATTGGTGATTCTGCGCGTATCGCCCGATGGATGGGAGTTGCCCGAATTCGAGGCCGGCCAGTTTGGTATCCTGGGACTGCCCTACTCGGCGAAACGTACACCGCGTTCGGATCCGGAAGAACCGCCGAAGAATCCCGACAAGCTGATTCGCCGCGCCTATTCGATCGCCTCGGCCTCGAAGCAGCGTGACTATCTCGAATTCTATATCACCATGGTCCGCTCGGGGGAACTGACCCCGCGCCTGTTCGCGCTCGAGCCCGGAGACCCGGTGTTCCTGGGCAAAAAGATCAGCGGCATGTTTACGCTGAACGAGATTCCCGAAGGAAGTGACCTGGTATTTGTGGCGACCGGCACGGGCCTGGCACCGTACATGAGCATGCTCCGCGGTGAGGTCGAGATGAGTACCGATCGGCAGGTCGCCGTCATGCTGGGTGCCCGCAACAGCTGGGATCTGGGGTACCGCAGCGAGCTGACCGCGATGCAGCGCTTCTGCCCGACCTTCAATTATTACCCGATCATCGACGAGCCTGACCGGGAAATCGTACCCTGGAACGGTCCGGTCGGATTCGTGCAGAGCCTGTGGCAGGACGGAGTCCTGGAAGAGGCCTGGGGCCGCGCGCCATCGCCCGATCGTACCCACATCATGCTCTGCGGCAACCCGGGCATGATCACGGGAATGACCGAGCTGCTCGAGAGCCAGGGCTTCGTCGAGCACACCAAGAAGCAGGAAGGCCAGATCCACGTGGAGAAGTACTGGTAGCCGGCCGGAACTCGGGACACTCCATACTATCGATAGAGGCTCTTGACACCATCCCAGGAGGCGGCAATCACGGGCTGCGCCGAAGGAACAATCCGAAACACCGGGCAGTCCTCACACCCCCCCGGCCATTTGAACTCGATCAAGTTGGCCCCCGACGTCTCCCGAGCGAAACTCATACGGCCCGGTACTTCGGGTGTCGAATGCGGTGCCAGCCGAAATTCCTTCTCGCTGTCCCCGTCGGTGAGCGTCAGATGCAGCGTGGCCAGATGAACTACGCCCCCGGAGGGCAGCAGGGGGATGAGCGGAAACGCACGCAGGCTGAGATCGGTCGCGCTGGCGCTGATCGGATCGGGTTTGCCGACGAGAGTCACCTCTCGTACCAGAACCCCCGCCGGGAGTAGCACGCGGCATTCCCACCCGGCAATGCCGGCAACGGCGTCGTACCCGTAGACCAGAAGGTGTACCTCGAAATCGCCCAATGGCTGGTCGACCCATTCGAAACTGCCATCGGCATCGGGTGTTGTGGCCAATCCCAGGACGTTGACGCCAGTGTGGACTTCGGCGGTGGCCGGGAGCGCCAGCGGGAAGGAAATCAGGGCAAGACCGAGCATGGTGATCAAGATGCGGCGGTTCATCGTATGGTACTCCTGCAGGACGATCGATCGGGAAGCGAGGGGCATTCCGCCCCTCCGTAGCCAAAGCGTTGAAGATATTATTATAGCAAAAAAGTATAGAAAAAAGCAAGTAAGCAGGCTAAACCGGTTCTTTTTTTTGCTCCGCTTTGTTCCACGGATGCTCGGGATTGTTGAAATCCGCCAAACCGATCGCTTCCTCGGGATTCTTTGCCAATTCCCAGCGGTGTTCGCCGGCGAGGAGTGATTGGGCAAGCAGGAAAAAGCCACCGGCCATCCACACGATCAACGCGGTATCCAATGCCAGCATTCCGGTAGTTTCCTCTGAGGGCAGGACTTCCAATGCTCGCAGATTGACCTTGGCGATCTGCAACAGCGCGACCGACGCCAGGATCACTCGGGTTCCCCGCGCAACCCAGGCCCGGTCCGCGAGAATGAAAATGAGCAACGATGCCAGGCGGCCCATCGTCAGGGAATCCTGTGGGACCGGGGAGTGGCCGTTGGTTGCGACGATGATCAAAATGTTCAGGGCCTGGGCCAGGTGCAGCAGCGATACCAACAGGGCAACTCGGGAAAAATCAGGTGCATTGCCGATCCACAGGAAACCGATAGCCAGGAGCACCAGCGAGCCGGTCCAGAGCGAATAGGGCAGGTAGCCATGGAGCAGACCGGTTTCCCACCACTCGAGTCGATGTGCTGCGCTGAGCAGGGCGCCCAGCACCATGGTCAGGGCTCCCAGAGTGAGAAAAAAGGCTCCCCGGTAGAATGGTGACTCGGTTACGAACAGGCGGCGTAGATCCATCGCGCAATCGATGACGTTTCCCTCCAGCCAGAAAAATACGGATTTGCGGGTTCCCCTGCCAAGCATATGACGGGCCAATCTCTTCGGCAACAGGGATGTCGGTGCGGCGCTGGACAACACTGGTGCCAACGGGTAGATTCACGCCCATGAAGATTGCATTCATCGGCACCCACGGCGTCGGCAAGACGACGCTCTGTTTTGAATTGGCGGCGGCCCTCAAACGGCTGGATCTGAGCGTGGATCTGGTCAAGGAAGTGGCGCGCGGCTGCCCGCTGCCCATCAATCGCGACACGACCGACGCGGCGCAGAATTGGATTCTGCACACCCAGGTGGCCCGTGAAATCGAGTTGATCGACGCTTTCGACGCCATTGTCTGTGATCGAGCTGTTGTGGACAACTATGCCTACATGGTCCATGCGGCCGGCCGGCGTCCGGAGCTGGAGCCCTTCATCCGCTATTGGATGTCCACGTACGACCTGCTGGTCAAGGTTCCCGTAATCAACGCACCGACCTTCGACGGTACGCGCGATACCTCGGTCGAATTCCAGTCCGTGATCAACGACCTGCTGGACGAGTTGCTTGCCGAATTCGGCCTCGAGTACCTGAAACTTCCCTGCGATACGCGCGTAGGCTGGGTAGCTCGGGTATTGGAATCGATGCAGCTGCCTGGCGAACCGCCGCAACTCGATCTATTTTCCTGATACCCCACCTTCGCCCAAACGATCGGCCCTACCCCGGTCATCGAAGTCCAGGGAACTAAAAACCCGGTACGGGATTTGCCTGCCAGGATCGGTGCGGAACTGAAGTTCCGACGAACGGTCCGGCAAGCCGTGGAATATCCGCCCGCAGCGCCTCGGGGCGCGGGTGAAGAGAACAACTGGAGAGAGCAACATCGTGAACAGCAATTCCAGCAACAGCAGCCTGAGGGTGATGCAATTCAATCTGCTGACCTCCACCAAGAAACGACGTTCTCACCCCTGGCGCCTGCGCAAGCGGAACGTCGCGCGGATCTTTGATACGCTGCGACCGGACGTTGTGGGCACCCAGGAGGCCAACTACACCCAGTTGCTGGAGTTGGCCGAGCTTCTACCGGAATACGACTTCGTTGGTGAGGGCAATCTGGGCAATGCCATGTCCCACGACGAGAGCAACTGGTACTGCGCGACGTTCTATCGGCGCGACCGGGTGCGCCTGCTGGATGATGACGATGCGACCGAAAGCCTGTGGCTTTCCGATACGCCGGAGGTCCCCGCTTCGCAATTCCACCTCGGTACGCGACCGCGCCTGGTGACCTGGAATCGCTTCGAGTTGTTGGCCACGGGCAAACCGTTCGTATTCGGAACCACCCACCTCGAAGCGGTCAATGCCTACCATCGGCGCAAGAGTGCGCTGATTCTCCGGGAACACGTATCGCGGCGTGTGCGCGATCTGGGCGAGGACATTCCGATCTTCCTGACGGGAGATTTCAATGCCGTGGCCGATTCGCCGGAAATTCGGGCCATGGCCGAGAGCCGGGACAGCCTCGAGCCGATGTACGATGCCTGGGAGCAGTTGCGCGATACGGGCGATCCGGCGGGGAGCACCTTCCGCGGACTCGGACTGCGGGACCGCGTCGGTAGGATGCTGCTGGGACCGCGGCGAATCGACTATGTGTTCTTTCGCCCGCACTTGACGGTCAAGACCATCGAGCGCGTGGATTTCAATGACATGGAGCACCGGCCGAGCGCACTGCCTTCGGATCATTTCCCGGTGCTGGCAGAGTTCGATCTGGCCGGCTGACCGGCCTCGACGAGAAACATCGAGGAAGTGCAGGGTGCGTTGCCGCCACCTGGGAAAGAGGGCAATTTGCCCGAAAAAATCCCGAGCGGCGGAGGGCAATGTCCGGGTGGAACACGATCGTCCGGTGGTTGTTGCCAAAGATCCACATTCTGCTACACTGTGAGAGTCGGATGCCGAAGTCGTCTGAAACGACTGGTCGATCATTCGACCGCGCGAGCTCAAATGAAGAAGGAGGGCCCGACGTATGGAAGCTACCAGTCCCAAATCCCCAACCGAACTTTTTCCTCCCGAAATTCTGAATCTGCCCAAAGTCGAGGTGCCTGTCGATGGTGTCCAGGGCTTTTGTATGCACGATGACGAGAAACAAATCGTGTTCTTCGTCTTCGAGGAGGGCGTTAGTTTTCCGGATCACGCGCACTGTGACCAGCGCGGAATCGTCGTTTCGGGTGAGATGACCATGGAATTCGATGGGGAAACCAACCTGTATCAGGCCGGAGATTCCTACGAGATCCCCGAGGGAGTGGTGCATCGCGCCAACTTCAGTACGAGGACGGTCCTGGTGGACATGTCCGACGCACCGGATCGTTACACGCTGGGAGTCTGAGCCGCGACGGCCGGACCGGCGTTTGAAGCGAGGGAGGGCATGGGTTGCCCTCCCTTTTTTCTAGCCTTCGGATGGACCCAGAACGACCTGGAAACGATGTTCCGCGTCGAAGATCCGGTCCGCGAGTGCCGTCACCTGGTCTGCGGTACATTCCGCGACCGCATCCAGCAGCATCTCCAGATCGTTGGCGCCACGGCCCAGCAGCAGCCCCCGGTCACTGCGGGCGGCCCGGGCGGAGTTCGACTGGTTCGAGATGACCAGATTGCCCAGCAATTTGGCTCGGGCCCGTTCGAACTCCTCGGTGCCCGCCGGCGATTCGGCCATTCCGCGCAGCGTGCGCACCAATTCCTCCAGAGCGGCCTGCTCCGTGTCCGGTGAGGTCATCACATACCCCAGGAACATTCCCTGCGCGAAACCGGCGGTGTGTAGCACGCCGGTGTTGTAGCAGAGTGAGCGCCGGTTGCGCAGCTCTTCGAAAAGCCGCCCGCTCTGACCGTTCAGGAGCTCCTTGAGCATCAGGTAGGGCACCCGATCCTGATCGGGGGTTTCCGGGCCGGGCCAGGCGGCCAGGACGATGCTCTGGTTCTGTTGCCGCGTCATTCGCTCCGCCAGGATGCCGTCGGGTCGGGGAATCAGGAAGGGTTCGGCGGCGGGGTCGGCAGGCCCCTCGGGCAAACCTTCGAGCGTCGACTCCAGCTGACGCAACAGCTGGTCGGGGTCGCAATCTCCGGAGGCGACGATCTGCAGGTTTCCCGGGCGCCAGGCCTGATCGTGACGATCGATGAGATCGTCACGGGCGAAGGAGGGCAGGCTCTCGACCGTGCCGATGACCGGACGACCGCAGGGGTGATCGCCATAGATCATCGAACGCAGCCTCAGTGTGGCGGCCTGGAACGGGTTGTCCTGGTGGGAGGCCAGTTCCTGCAGAGCCAGACGGCGTTCACGGTCCAGATCCTCGGGGGCGAACTCCGGACGGCAGATCACCTCTCCGGTCCATTCCAACGCCCGCTGCCAGCGATTGGCCAGGCAGCTGAGGAAGAGCCCGTTGCTGTCGCGATCGGTCCGGGGGCCCAGCGACGCGCCTTCGCTTTCCAGCTTTCCATGCAGGGTTTCGGAATCCATCCCGCCGGCGGCCTTGACCTGAACCATCTGCATCAGCGAGGCCAGGCCGGACCGGGAGGCCGGCTCGCCCATGGCGCCGCCTCGAGAAGTCAGTCCCAGGGCCAATACGGGGACGGTTCGATCCACCCGGATCCAGGCGGGAATCCCCTGGGCGAGGTGGTACTCCTCGAATCGGGCCGCCACCGGCTGCGAGCTGGATCTCGATGGGGTCCTGGCGGCGGCGTTCGAGGCAACCCGTGGTGGAAGATCGCCCGGGGGGGAATCCAATGCGGGCCGGATCAGGGTTGCCAGTTCTTCAGGCTGCGCGGGGACATTCTGCTGCTTCGCATCGGTGTTCTCGGGCAGATAGATCACGCAGCTGAGGTCGTCGGCCCGAAATACGCGGCGACAGCAGGAGGCCACATCAGCGGCCGTTACGGCCGCGATGCGCTCGGGCAGATCGAAGGCCCGGCCCAGGTCCCCCAACGAGTCGTGGTATCCCAGGGTACCAGCCTGGCCTTGAACGGTCTCGCCGCCGAAGGCATGGGTACGCAAAGCCCGAACGCGGGCACGTTCGAGCTCGGCTTCGGTGCACCCCTCCACACTCATTTCGCCCAGAACCCGGGTAATGGCTTCGATCGCGGGCGCGATCTTCCCGGGCTCGGTTTCCAGGTCGAGGATCACGATTCCTTCCCGCGGGCCGGATTCAGTGAATACGGCATATTCGTCAACGAGCTGGAGATCTTCCATCACGTGGCGATACAGCCGGCTGCTGCGCCCATCCGAGAGCACGCGCCGCACCACGCCGAGGGCGGCGCGATCCGGATCTGCTTCACCGGGTCCCCGGAAAATCAGCTTCGCGTAGGCTTTCTGGATGTCACCGTACTCGACTCGCAGGCGGCAGCCGTCATGGGAACCTTCGACCGGCGGGGACGGCACGATGGACACCTGCTCGGCGATCGGCTCGGTGGGGTTCGTGGCCTGGCCAAAGCGCGCCGAAATCCCGGCGAAGGCCGAAGCCGGATCCACGTCTCCGACGATCACCGCAGTCATATTGTCCGGGCGATAGGCTGATCGCCAGAAGGCCAGAATGTCTTCGCGATCGCGTTCCAGCAGATTCTCATCCTTGCCACCGATCGGATGGCGGTAGGGGCTGGTGTCGCAGGCCAGTTCCATGCCCCAGCGCCAGGTGACTCCGAATCCAAAGGGTACATCGTCGTACATGTGGTTCTCGTGAACGAGGACCTTGCGCTCGGCATCGAGTGCTCCGGACTCGAAGCGCGAGTGGAAAAGCACGTCGGACAGGATGTCGATGGCGGTGTCCAACTTCGCTGCCGGTACGGTGATGTGGTAGTTGGTGGTTTCGTAGCCGGTTCCGGCATTGGTGGTGCCTCCGGCTTCGGCCACTTCCCGGGCAAAGTCACCCTCGGCGCGACGCTCGGTGCCCTTGAACAGCATGTGTTCGATGCCGTGCGACCAGCCCCGCAATTTCTCCGGCTCGCGATTGCTGCCGACACGGACCCACAAATTGCAGATTGCGACGGGCGAACGGGGGTCCTGGCGAATGATCACGCGCAGGCCATTGGCCAGACGAGCGGTGTACAGGCCGGGGGCCAGGGAACTGGGGGTCAGCTCGAGGGGAAACTCCATCGGGTTGGACATTGTAGCGCTCCGGGTGGGGTGGTGTCGGATCCGGTCCGCGTACAGTATCGGCACGACTCGGCGGGTGTCCACAGATTTGCGGAGAATCGGCAAGAGGGCCGCGTTGGCGGCCTGTGGTTTGGTGTGGATACGGAACGGACCCGGCCGGAGCCGGGTCCCCCGTGGTCATCCCTTCGCCGGATCAGCGAAAAAGGGCCTTCACACCGTCCCAGCTGTCCTGATCCGTAGCAATCGGCTCGATGGTGTAGACGACTACGTTGTCGAACCAGGCGGTCTGGAAATTGATCGCGTTTCCACAATAGCCGACCGGCGCGATGCCGCCGGTCCGGTAGGGGTTCAGGGAGTCGCGATGGTTGATCACGCTCCTGCCGTCGATCGACACATCGATCACATCGTCCACGACTGCCACGCGGATGTGATGCCAGTCGCCGACCACGTTGTCGTACGGCACCGCGACGTGCCAGACGTCGGAGTTATCGATACGCTTGCTAAGAACGACGGCGTTGAAGGGTGCGGCGATGATGTTGATATCATAGAAGTCCCAGTCATCCCGGATTCGAAAAGCCAGCACGTTGTTCAGGCTGCCTTCGACCCGGACATCGCATTCCACGACATAGTCGGTCCATTGGTAGTCGCCTGCCCGGGCCAGTGAGAACCGGTCCACTCCGGTCAGGTCACATCGGTACATTCCGTTCTCGACCTGCCAGGTGGGATCCGTGGGTGCGAAAAAATCGGCCACACCGTCATCGAAGTCCTCGAAGAGCAGCGTCTCCGAGGCCAGGGCGGGGACGCAGATGGAAATCGTCAACACCAGGATGGCAAATCGAGCATCGAGTCTTGTTGTCTTTCTCATTCGCAGTCTCCTCGACGTGGGACACTAGCTCTCGATCGAATCAGTTCCGATTCGCTTGCGATGATAACATGGTGAAATTGCGCCGTCAATTTGCGGCAGTCTCTCGAGGCGAAAGGTTGCATCTGAAGGCAACAGCAACGAGTTTGGTAGCCTCCGGTGCGAAATTGTTTCGTGCCGACCGTACCGCGCATCCGGGATCCAGTACGTCATGCAGAAGACCGAATACCGCCATAGCCGTATCCGCAGAACCCTGTTCCGCCTGATCGAGCATTTTTCGGCCGACGAGACGGCGATCATGGTGGTCGTCGCCGCGGTGGTCGGGCTCATCGGCGGCCTGGGCGCCATTCTTTTCCGGCACCTGGTCGATTTTTTCCAGGGTTGGGTGATCGGCCACGGCGAGGATACGGTGGCGCTGTTGATTGGCGTTCCCTGGTGGAAAAAGTTGATGTTCCCGGTCGCCGGTGGTCTGGTCGTCGGACCGCTCATTCACTGGGGAGCGCGCGAAGCGCGGGGGCACGGTGTTCCCGAAGTGCTCGGGGCGCTCGTCTTCAAGAAGGGTGTGATCCGGCCGGTGGTCGCGGCCGTGAAGATCACGGCCAGTCCGATCACGATCGCGGTCGGCGGCTCCGTGGGAGGAGAAGGGCCGATCGTACAGATC
>JANTGJ010000023.1 GCA_024762975.1 Candidatus Krumholzibacteriia bacterium | reverse complement strand
GGACGCAAAATCGTCGAGGCAGAGAACGGGATCGAAGCCATCGAGTGCTTCGAGCGCCATCATCCACTGCTGGTCCTGATGGATATCCAGATGCCGGTCTGCGACGGTTTCGAAGCCTGCACCGAGATGCGCAAACTGCCCAACGGTTCGGATGCAGCCATCGTTCTGGTCACGGGCCTCGAGGACTATGAGTCGATCGATCGGGCCTACGAGATCGGCGCCACCGATTTTCTGACCAAGCCTTTCAACTGGCAGGTGCTGATCCACCGGGTTCGCTACCTCTTGCGGGCGCAGCAGGCGTTCGCCGCACTCCACCAGAGCCGCCAACGCCTGGCCTGGGCACAGCGAGTAGCAAATCTCGGCAACTGGGAAATGGACCTGGCTACCCGGATCGTTCACTGCTCGACCGAAGTCGTGCGCATCTGTCAGGCTGGTCAGGAACCGATCAGTCTGCCGCTGGATCAGATGGAAAAATATGTCCATGCGTCCGATCGTAAATTCCTGTTCAGGAAGGTCAGCACACTTCTGAATGATACCGAAGTCGTCGACATCGACCACCGAATCACTCGCGCCGACGGCGTGGTGCGCACTGTGCAGCAGCGAATCCAGCGAATCTACGACAAGGGTGGCCAGATCATCGGCATCAGCGGCACCATGCAGGATGTGACCGAACGCAAGATCGTCGAGGAGCGCATTCGCCAGCTCGCGTTCTACGACAGCCTGACCGGATTGCCCAATCGACAGAACTTCATGGAAACGGCGGGGCGTGCCCTGCGCCATGCCAACGCACACGGCGACCGCGTCGCACTGTTGTACGTCGACCTGGACATGTTCAAGAAAATCAACGACACACTGGGACACGGGGCGGGCGATGACCTGTTGCGCAAGGTAGCCGACCGTCTCAGTGCGCGCCTGAACGAGCTTGCCGCCGCGGCAGGGGATTCCTGGCAGCTGGACCTGTCCCGCCTCGGAGGCGACGAGTTCGTACTGCTGGTTCGCGGCCAATACACCGACGATGCGATCGAGGATCTGGCCACATCGATCCTCGAGGCTCTGGCCGAGCCGATTGAGGTCGAGGGCAGCGAACTGTATGTCACCGGCAGCATGGGGCTGGCGCAGTACCCGGGCGATGGCGACGATCTCGACTCCCTGCTCAAGCACGCCGACACGGCCATGTATCGCGCCAAACAAATCGGCCGGAATCGCTTCCTGTCCTACACACACACGATGAGCGCTGAGATGATGGAGCGGCTCAGCCTCGGCGGCAAACTGCAGAAGGCCCTGGACAACGACGAATTGGCGTTGCACTACCAGCCCCAGATCCGTGCTACCGATGGCCGCGTGATGGGCGTCGAGGCTTTGTTGCGATGGAGCCACCCGACCCTGGGCAATATCCCGCCGGTGACTTTCATTCCCGTCGCCGAGGACACGGGTCTGATCGAACCGATCGGCGCCTGGGTGATGCAGGAGGCCTGCCGGCAGGCCGCCGCCTGGCGCCGAAGCCTGGGGCTGGACATCAAGGTCGGCGTGAATCTGTCGAGCCGTCAATTCCAGAATGCCGATGTGTTGAGCCTGACTCGCGATGTATTGCTACAGCATGCCATCGCACCGGACCGCCTCGAACTGGAGATCACCGAGAGTGCCATCATGCAGAACGTGGATGAAGCCCGCGAGACGCTCATCGCGCTGCGGGATCTCGGTGTGCTGATCTCGATTGACGACTTCGGTACCGGCTACTCGTCGATGAGCTACCTGAAGACTTTTCCCCTCGATACGCTCAAGATCGACCGCAGCTTCATCACCGACGTCAATACCGATCCGGACAGTGCCGCGATTGCCCGCGCGATCATCGCCATGGCCAAACAACTGGGCCTCCATACGATTGCCGAAGGTGTGGAAACGCTGGCCCAGTTCGCCTTCCTGCAGGAACAAAAGTGCGATCAGATCCAGGGCTACCTGGTCGGCAAACCGATGGCAGCCGGGGACGCCGGTCAGTTCCTCGAAAGCTTCAGCGCCGACGGCTGGCACCTCCGGGCCGATCAGATCGAAGACTCCTCCACCTGGACACGTATCGGTATTTGAGGGTCGCCGAGTAGATTCGAAACGGCCGGTCCGCGCAATGCGGACCGGCCGTCTTTCCATCTGACCGTCCGAGTGCTAGGCGCCCTTCGGCCGCTCGAACTTCGGCTTCAGCGTCGCAACGCTGTCGCTTTTGAGGGTCAAGGCGCCGACCGGGCAGTTGTCCACGATCGCTTCCAGACCTTCATGGCCGACCAGTGCCATCGCCACGTCCAGGGCCGGCTTGACGCGCGACGTGAAGCCGCGACCGACGAAGCCCATGGCGTGCGAGCCGATTTCCTCTTCCGTCAACCGGACGCAGTTGCCACACTGGATGCACTTGTGCGATTCGTACACGATCGAATCATGCGACTCGTCGAGTTCGAAATCACGGTGCGCGCCGGCGTACGTTTCGGCACTCGAGCCGAACTCGGTCGCGTAGTCGCGGAGCTTGCACTCGTGAGCATCGCGGCACCCGCATTCCATGCAGCGTTTGGCTTCCTCGATGACCTTCTGGTCCATGAAGCCGGTCTCGACCTCCTCGAAGGTGGTCCTGCGCTTCTCGTCCTCCAGATGCGGCATCGGCGTACGTTCGGCCTTCTCGAACTTCGCGTACACCGCCGGTTGGATGACGTTCAGCGGGCCCATTTCGTGCTGGTAGCGACGTTCGTCGCCAACGACTTCCTCGCCCCGGATGAACTGGTCGATGGAGATCGCCGCCCGCCGGCCCGCGCCGACCGCAGTCACCGCGATATCCGCGCCCGTGACGCAATCACCACCGGCGAAGACTTCCGGAACACTGGTACGCATCGTGTGCGAGTCCGCCTGGATGTTGCCCCAGCGCTCGAGCGAGACACCGTCGGCCATCGTGGCATCCACACCCTGGCCGATCGCGGCGATCACGTTGTCCATGACGCGAATGTGCTCGCTGCCTTCCTGCGGCACCGGACGGCGACGACCGGAATCATCCGGCTCGCCCAGTTCCATCCGGATGCAGGTCACGTTCAACGTGCCGTCCTCGTTGCGCTCGATCCGGGTCGGGGCCGCCAGCAGTTCCAGCTTCACGCCCTCTTCCTCGGCCGCGACGATTTCCTCTTCCCAGGCCGGCATCTCCTTGCGCGTACGGCGGTACAGGATGCTCACTTCGTCCGCTCCCAGACGCAAGGCGGTACGGGAAGCATCGATCGCGGTGTTGCCGCCACCGACGACCATGACTTTCCGTCCGATGGGGAAGTTTTCGTCGCGCGAGACGGCGCCCAGGAACCCGATACCCGGCAGCACGCCTTCCAAATTCTCTCCCTCGACGCGCATCGACGAAGCCTTCTGGGCACCGAGCGCCAGGTAGACGGCGTCGTGCCTGTCGCGCAGCTGGTCCATCGAGACATCGCGGCCCAGCTTGGTATTGAACTGGAACTCACAACCCATCTTCTCGATGATCTCGGCCTCGCGGTCGATCACATCGCGGGGCAGCCGGTAGCTGGGGATGCCATAGCGCACCATACCGCCGGGGGCCTCGTGCATATCGTAGATCGTGCACTGGTGGCCCAGCAACTGCAGGTAGTAGGCCGCAGTCAGACCACTCGGACCCGCACCGACGATACCGACGGTCTTGCCGGTACTCGGCTCACAGGTCGGCTGGTATTCGTCGCCCGACTTGCTGACGTAGTCGGCGGCGTAGCGCTTCAGGTGGCAGATCGCCAGTTCCTTCTCCACCAGCTGGCGACGGCAGGCTTCCTCGCAGGGGCGCGTGCAGACACGGCCCAGGATCGCCGGCAACGGCATGTTGTGCTTGATCAGTTCGAGCGCCTTGCGCGGCTCGCCTTCGGCCAGATGCTTGATGAAACCCGGAATATCGATCCCGGCCGGGCAGCTGGACATGCACGGACCGAGGCAATCACCCAGGTGGTCGGACAGCAGCAGGTCGACGCAGGTTTTTCGCGCCTTGCGCACGCGGTCGCTGCTCGTCTTGATGACCATGCCCTCGCCCACCAGTGTCGAACAGGACGGCAGCAGATTGGCGCGACCTTCCATCTCGACCACGCACACGAAGCACGAAGCGAACGGCTTCAGTTTCTTGACGTGGCAGAAGGTCGGGATCTTCTTGCCCTGGGACTCGGCAGCCTGGAGGATCGTCGTGCCCGGCTCAACGGAAACCTGCTGGCCATCGAGAGTGAATGTAATCTTTTCCACAGTCGAACCCTTTCGCTCCTGCCCGGATCAAATGACCTTCACCGACTCGAAGTTGCACACCTCACGGCACACGCCGCAGCTGATGCAGACCTCGGGGTCGATGATGTGGAGTTCCTTTTTGGCGCCCGTGATGGCATCGACGGGACAGTTGATGGCGCAGACCGTGCAACCGGTGCAATCCTCGGTGATCTCGTACTTGCACAGGTTACGGCACTTTCCGGCACGGCATTTCTTGTCGTGGATGTGCTCTTCGTATTCTTCCCGGAAATAGCGCAGCGTGGTCAGGACCGGGTTGGGAGCCGTCTGGCCCAGACCGCACAGACTGGTGTTCTTGATCTGCTCGGCCAGATCCTCCAGCAGCGGAATGTCTTCCGGCTTTCCGTCGCCGGCACAGATCCGCTCGAGGATCTCGAGCATCCGGGTGGTCCCGACCCGGCAGAAGGTGCACTTGCCGCACGACTCCGCCCGCGTGAACGTCAGGAAATAGCGGGCCACGTCGACCATGCAGGTCGTTTCGTCCATGACCACCATGCCGCCCGAGCCCATGATCGCGCCGGTCTTGTTGACCTCGTCGTAGTCGACGTGCGTATCGAACAGGGTGCGGGGGACACAGCCGCCGGACGGACCGCCCATCTGCACGGCCTTCACTTCCCGCTTGGTGCCCGTTCCGCCTCCGATTTCGTGGACGACCTCGTCCAGGGTGATGCCCATCGGCACCTCGACCAGGCCCCCGTGCTTGATCTTGCCGGCCAGGGCGAAAACCTTCGTACCCTTGCTCTTTTCGGTGCCGTTGGCCGCGTAGGCTTCGGCGCCGTTGCGGATGATCCAGGGCACGTTGGCCCAGGTCTCGACATTGTTGATCGTCGTCGGTTTGCCGAACAATCCGCTCTCGGCCGGGAACGGCGGCCGCACCCGCGGCATACCGCGCTGACCCTCGATGGAAATCAGCAGTGCCGTTTCCTCACCGCAGACGAACGCACCGGCGCCCTCCTTGACGTGGATACTGAAGTTGAAGCCGGTACCCATGATGTTCTCGCCCAGCAGATTCCTCGCCTCGGCGTCGGCGATGGCCTTGTTCAGACGCTCGATGGCCATCGGGTACTCGGCCCGGCAATAGACATAGGCTTCGTCCGCCCCCGTGGCGAATCCGCCAATGGCCATCCCCTCGAGCACCGCGTGCGGGTCGCTTTCGAGCGTGGCCCGGTCCATGAAGGCACCGGGATCGCCTTCGTCGGCGTTGCAGATCACGTACTTCTTGTCGTTCTCGTAGCCGTGCGTGAATTTCCACTTCAGGCCGGTGGGAAAACCGGCGCCGCCGCGGCCACGCAACCCGGCTTCGGTCACCGTGGCGATGACCTCTTCGGGAGTCTGCTCCTTCAGGACCTTTTCCAGTGCCTGGTACCCGTCGACGGCGAGATACTCGTCCAACGACTCGGGATCGATGACACCGCAATTTCTCAGGACAATGCGTTTCTGCTTGCCCATCAACGCGAGGTCCTCACCCTCGGCAAAGTGGTTCTCCCACTTGTCGACCGGTTCACCGCCCTCGACGTGCTGGTCCAGGATCTTCTTGATCCGGGCTTTGCTGACACCGCTGTAGAGATGGGTGGTGCCGTCCTCGTCGATCACCTGGACCTGCGGCTCGGAAAAACACATGCCGAAACAGCCGGTGATCTTGACGTCGGCATCCAGGCCCGCGTCCACGCGCTCCTGCACCAGGTCGAAAACGTCCTGGCTGCCGGCGGCGATGTTGCATGTGCTCATCCCGACGACGATTTGCTTCCGGGTTTTCTTGTCTGCTGCCTGCACCGCAATCCTCCTCGGGTTAACCCTCTAAGTCGTCGATGATCTTGGCAGCCTTCTTGCGGTCGAGCCGGCCGAAGGTCAGATCGTCCACCATGACGACCGGAGCCAGGGAACAGCACCCCACACAGGCGACGGAGTCGAGCGTGTACTTCATGTCCTCGGTGTTCTCGCCGCTCTTGACGCCGAGCCTTGCCTCGAGAGCCTCGGTCAAACCTTCGGCTCCCCCCACGTGGCAAGCCGTACCGTGGCAGACCTTGATGATCTTCTCGCCGACCGGCTGGAGCCGGAACTGCGAATAGAACGTGGCCACCCCATAGAGTTGGGACTCGGTCATCTCGGTGAGTTCGGCGATCCGCTCGATGGCCTCGCGCGGAACGTAACGGAATTCTTCCTGGACGCCCTGCAGTACGGGGATTGCGTACTGGGACTGGGTGCCCTTGGCCGCCACGATGGCGTCCACTTTCTTCAGATCGATTGTCATGACTCCACCTTTGAGGAACTAAGAGCGATTCCCGAAAGTGACCTGGCCAAAGTAGCCACCGAGTCCGCCGAATTGCAAGAAAATCCCGAGTTTCGCAACGATCCAGAATCGATGGAAGTTGTTGATAAATGGTAGTGTTTCTCAATATCAAGAACCGGTTTGCAGCGACCCGAAAGCTGAGTCGCAAAATCAATGGTTTCGCCTCCCGATTCGACAGGATACCTTGGATCCTTGGCCGCTCGCCCCTCCCCTGTCGCAAAGGATCGATTTCGTGAAGATCATGTCGTGGAATGTCAACGGACTGCGGGCCTGTATCAAGAAGGGCTTTTTGAATTTCCTGGCGCAGAGCGGAGCCGATGTGGTTTGTCTGCAGGAAGTCCGCGCACGTCCGGAACAGGTCGCCGACGAGTTCCCCGGCTTCACGATGCACTGGAATCCCGCCCAAAAGCCCGGATACTCGGGCACAGCCTTGCTGATCCGCGACGGACTGCGCCCGTTGCAGGTATTTCCCGGACTGGGCAGCCAGGAACTGGATACCGAGGGCCGGGTCCTGACCGCCGAGTTGGACGATCTCTATGTCTCAACCGTCTACACACCGAACGTGCAGCGCGAACTGACTCGGCTGGAGTACCGCGACCAGAAGTGGGACCCGCTCTTCCTGAAGTTCATGCGCACGTTGGAGAAACGGAAACCGGTCGCATTCTGTGGCGATCTGAACGTTTCGCACCGGGAAATCGACCTGGCCAACCCCGGCCCCAATCGCGGCAATGCCGGCTTCACCGACGAGGAACGGGCCGGATTCGACAAGATCCTCAAGGCCGGGTTCATCGATACGTTTCGCGAGTTCGAGTCCGGGGGCGGTCACTATACCTGGTGGAGCAACCGCAAGGGAGTGCGTGAACGGAATATTGGCTGGCGCCTGGACTATTTCCTGATCTCGGAGTCCCTGCGCCCCCGTCTCGAGGCGGCTGAAATCCGACCGGAGGTGATGGGGTCGGACCACTGTCCGATCACTTTGGTGCTCCGGGACTGATTTCGGTCGATTGCGACGACGGGCCGCAGTTCAGGCTCCTCGTCGATTGCGGATTTCAGAATTCAGCACATCTAAATTATAATACAGTTTTCTTTATTTCACACAACTCACAAAACCTCTTCAAATCACTTCAGTTGTTTACGTCTGGCCGCCGATTTCCCTCGAAAATGACCGCCCGTTGGCATAATTGCTAGTTGCAAAAGAAGATCACTTCTCGGTTTCAAGATAGATAGATCCACATAATTTTTGCCTTGGGCACGCCCTCCGCTACAGATTCACCGTACAGCGAAACAGGGACATCGACCCCCGGGTCGAGCAACGGAAGCCCCTCGCACGGACGGCACGGAGGAAGCCCATGAGCAGCATTCGACCCACTTCGATCGGCGCCATGATCCTGGTTCTACTGGCCCTCGGCAACGCTTCGGCAGCGACCTTGCAGGTTCCCCAGCAATACGAAACGATCGGCGCGGCCTTGACGCTTGCCGTGGCCGGCGACCGAGTCGAAGTCGCTCCCGGACTGTACCTCGAACATGGCCTTCGGATCCGCGACGGCGTGATTCTCGCGGGTGTGGGGACCGATCCGGAGCAGACCATCATCGACGGCCAGGGACGGGGGCGCATCCTGTCGGCGTGCACGCCGGGACAACTCGGACGCGTGCTGCGGCTGACCTTCCAGAACGGGTGGGCCCGGGGCAAGAATTCCTACGAACGAAGCGGTGGCGCGATTCTCATCCAACAGGCAAAGATTGAAATCAACGACTGCAAATTTCGGAATAATCGAGCCGACGGGCATGGCGGGGCCATACGCGTTCTGCGCTCGTCCCCCTCGCTGACGCGTTGCGACTTCATCGGCAATACCGCCCTGCTCGGCGGCGGCGGCGCGCTCGATTGCAGCTACGAGGCCTCCCCCGTGATTGAGGACTGCAGCTTCCATCAGAACTTTGCTGCCTGGGGCGGCGCCCTGGCCATTCGCGGCCGGTCGACTCCGGAAATCGTACGCGGAGATTTCCAGAGCAATCGCAGCGATGGTCAGCAGGCCTACGGCGGAGCGGTGGTCTCGTTCTTCGATTCCGATCCCGTTTTCCGCTACAGCTCCTTCTACGGCAACCGCTCGGACCTGGGCGGAGCACTTGCCGCACTGCCGGGATCGCCGGTCTACCTCGAGCACTGCACCTTGACCCGCAACGCCGCCGACAACGGCGCCGCCATCTACAACCAGGATGCGATCTCGGCGGTGCTATCGTGCATCGTCGCATTCCAGGAAGGTCCCGGCCTGACCACCGAAGGCCCCAACGCCCTGCAGATGGGTTGTACCAACGTTCACGGCAACAGCGGCGGAGATCTGGTCGGATTCGCGCCCGACATCGGTGAATTGTACGGCAACCTGTCGGCCGATCCGATGTTCTGCAGCATGGATGAGCGGGGCTTGAGCTTCAATCTGGCCGTCGAATCGGAATGTGTCACCGATGGCTCCTGCGGAACGATCGGCGCTTGGGTGCCGGCCTGCTCCGACGGTCAGGACACCCTGCCGGCCGACGATACGCCACAGGCCCGAACCATCGACAATCTGCAGGCTTCACCGAACCCGTTCAATCCGTCGACCCGGATCCATTTCGAACTGGAAACCGCACAGCGCATCGTGACCGAGATCTACAGCATCGACGGCCGACGGGTCCGGCACCTGGGCGACCGCGTATATCCGGTCGGGCAGAACTTCATGGACTGGGACGGGCGGGATGACAACGGTCGGCGACTCGGTTCGGGAGCCTATCTGGTACGGATGCACAGCGAGATCGAGACTCTCACCTATAAGCTGGCGCTCTTGAAGTAGCGCCAGCCGGCGCGGATCACTGGCCGAGATGCTCACCCAGCAGCGTTTCGGGACTATGCTCATTCGACCACAGGGACCACGGCCCGACCTGGCCGTTCACATCGACGCACTTGACACGGAAGCGGTAGACATAGCCGTAGCTGACGGTGACTTCGAGGGAACGTTCCTCGACGCGTTCGAAGATTTTGCTGTCCAGGATGATCTCTCCGACCAGTTGCTGCAGTTCGACCTGATAATAGTCGACCGCCGCCGGCAGGACATTGGGCTGGTCCCAGGTGCACTCCGCCTGGCGCTCCATTTCCTGCGCTGCCACTGCGCCCGGAAAAGCTGCGAGAATCGCTCCGCCAAGAACCACCGCCAGTAGGAATGTCTTGCGCTGTACCGATCCCATGATCACTCCGATTCATTCCGAATTACTTGAGCTTTGGTCCGCAACGGCTCGTCACGTAAGCCGATACTCTCTCCAAAAGATGATACAGGAACCCAACCGGGTTCGCAAAAGAATGTCTATAACGAACATCAATACCCGATTTCAAGTCGACTATCTGCAGAAAGCGGTTGCCTCGATTGCGACCGGGACCGCATATTGCATAGGCGTCCGCGAGGAACGGTGGACGATCCGGGGGTTCACCGATCCAACTTCGATATCGGACCAGCGGATGACCTTCAGGGAGGACCGACTTGGCGCATGGAAAAATTCTGACCCTCGGCGTCTCGATTCTGGTCGCCTGGAGTGCGCTGACCGTCGGCTTGGCCCAGGCCGCCACTCTCCGTGTCCCCACCGAATTTTCCACCATCGGTTCGGCCCTGAACGCCGCCCGCGCGGGCGATCGCGTCGAAGTACAGCCGGGTCTGTACCAGGAAACGGGCCTCTACCTGAAAGCCGGGGTCCTGTTGGCCGGCGTGGACGAGGATCCATCCCGCACGGTGATCGATGGCCAGGGCCACGCACGCATTTTGATGGCCTGCGAACCGGGGCCGACCAGCCGCATCAACCGCATCACCTTCCAGAACGGCTGGGCCCGTGGAAAGAACAGCTACGGCAAGAGCGGCGGCGCGATTTTCATCAACCAGGCCAAACTGGATCTCACCGAATGCCGATTCACGAACAACCGGGCCGAGACCCACGGCGGCGCGGTGCGTGTGATGCGGGCAACTCCCACCTTCACCGATTGCGAGTTCGTCGGCAATACCGCTCTGCTCGGTGGCGGCGGCGCGCTCGACTGTAGCTACGAGGCCTCACCCTGGTTGGAGGATTGCACTTTCCGCCAGAACCTGTCGGCCTGGGGCGGCGCGATCGCCTCGCGGGGTCAGTCCGACCCCCACGTATTGCGCGGCGCGTTCTACAGCAACCGCAGCGATGGCCAGGTCGCCTATGGTGGCGGCGCCGTTTCGTTCTTCGACTCACGACCGGAATATCGCTACTCGACATTCTACGGCAACCGCGCCGACCATGGTGGCGCCATCGCAGCGCTGCCCAATGCCCCGGCATTTCTGGAGCACTGCACGTTGACGCAGAATGCGGCGCCCGAGGGCGCGGGCCTGTTCAGCAACGGTGCGGTATCGGTCGTCGAATCCAGCATCCTCGCCTTCCAGGACGGCAGTGGTATCGAAGCGGTCTCCGGCGCCGAAGTCCAGTTGGCCTGCAGCAATGTACACGGCAACAGCGGTGGCGACCTGATCGGACTCCCGGCAGATGCCGGCGACTCCAACGACAATCTCTCGGTCGACCCGCTCTTTTGCAGTATGGAAGACGGACTGAGCTTCAACGTGGATGTTGAATCGCCTGTCGTCACCGACGGGGAATGCGGCGTCATGGGTGCCTGGCTGGCCGGATGCGCCGGTGATCGGGGCGTGCAGCAGCCGGCCCCGGAACTGCCGCGGGTCCTGAGTATCGAAGGTGTGCAAGCCGCGCCGAATCCGTTCAACCCTACGACGCACATTCGTTTCCAGCTGGAATCCGCCCAGCACATCCGGGCCGAAGTCTATGGGATCGATGGACGCCGCGTACGCATGCTGGCCGATCAGGTCTACACTCCCGGCTGGACCACATTGCATTGGAATGGCCGGGATGATGCCGGTCGCGGAGTCAGCTCCGGCGCCTACGTCGTTCGCTTGCAGGGTGAGGCCGTGACCCGGGTCCAAAAGGTCCTGCTGCTCAAGTAGCCGAACGGCACCGGGAGCGCCCATGCCTCTCATTCCAGAATCCGGCTATCGCCCGAACCTGATCTACCGCCGGGCCCACCTCAGCACCATCCTGCCGACCCTGTTGCGCCGCCCTCCGTCACTGGACCTGACAAGAGAACGCATCGAACTGGCCGATGGCGATTTTCTGGATATCGACCGCTGCGGTCCGCGAGCCGGGCGAACAGCTCTGCTGTGTCATGGGCTGGAAGGCAACTCGCGCCGCAACTACATGCTGGGCATGTGCGATGCGCTGCGCGCCGCCGGTTGGAGCTGTGTGCTGATGAACTTCCGCAGTTGCAGTGGAGAGCCGAATCGGCGGGTTCGCTCCTACCATGCCGGCGCAACCGATGACCTGCGAGCGGTGATCGATCACATCGAACTCGACCAACCGCCGGAAATCGCGCTGGTAGGGTTCAGCATGGGCGGCAACCTGATCCTGAAATACCTGGGAGAGGACCCCGCCGCGGTTCATCCGCGCCTGCGCGCGGCCGTGGCGTTCTCAGTGCCGGTGAATTTGGGCAGCTCGTGCCGCGAAATCAGCCGGCCGCACAACCGGGTCTATTCGCGCCGATTCCTGCGCAAACTGGCGCGCAAGATTCGCCGGAAAGCCCTGGACCATCCCGGCCGGGTGGATGCGAGTCAACTGCGCGGCGTGAAAGATCTGTGGGAATTCGACGAGCGCTTTACCGCGCCGCTGCATGGGTTCGCCAACGCCACCGACTACTACGAGAAGTGCAGCGCGCTGCGGTATCTGTCGGCGATCGCCCGGCCGACCCTGCTGGTCAATGCCGCGAACGATCCGTTTCTCGATCCCGAATGCTATCCGGTTGCGGTAGCCGAATCCTCTGTCTGGTTGACCCTGGAGATCCCGAAATGGGGAGGCCATACCGGATTTCGCGCACCGGGTCGCTATTGGAGCGAGCAGCGGGCGGTCGAGTTCATTGCAGCAACACCGCCGCTCGCCTAGGACCGCCCCTTAGGCGCTATTTTTCAAGATAGGGCAACAGCCGACCCTCGATGAAATGTCGCCAGGTCTCCTCGACCGCCTCACCCCAGCCCTCGTGCATCTCACCCGTGGCGTGGACCTCGACCGTGAATTTCGTGGCCTGGTCTCCGGCCGGCTCCAGCGTCCAGGTCGTCACCATGTTGATCGCGTGACCGGCCAGACCGAGAGGACCGACCAGGCGGAGCATCTTGCCGTACTGGACCTGCGTGACCCTCGCGTGCACGACTCCCCCGCCTCGGGAGTCCATGATCTCGAGAAAACGGCCACCCGGTGTCGGTTCGATGATCAGTTCGACAGGATGCTCGCTCATCGAGTGATCCCACCAGGCAGAGATATCGCCCGTCGCGGCATCGAAGACCTCGTTCGGTGTCGCGGGGATCTCGACCGCAAAGCTGAACTGGAATGAGCCGGTCGGCACCGGTTCGACCGCATGAGCGGGGGCAGCCAGGGTCAACAACAGTGCCCAAAGCATCAACTTCTTCATGGACCCTCCCGAAGGGATTTAGCGGTTCAAGCAACGGAATCGCCGGATTCTGGAAGAAACCGGCCCGTCAAACCATATGTTTTATTTTTGACAACCCACACCTCGCAAGCCATCATGGTGTTACGGGTTCGCCATTCGTAACACTGCCAGATCCTGGGAGAATTCGCATGCGCTCCTTCGCGTTGCTGATTCTGATCCTCCTGCCCGCGGCCCCGGCCGCGGGCCACGAACTATTCCTGCAGTGCCAGGGAGAGCGCCTCCTCCTGTTCCATGGACACCCGGACCCCGGGTCGGAGCCTGACGAACCGGGCCAGATGTGCCCGGACTCGGCCCTGGAGTCGGTGACGGCGGTCACCTCCCGGGGGGCTCACGTTTCGACTGCGGACCCTACCACGAATGGCTGGCCGGCGAAGGAATCCGCGTTGTGGATCACCCTCCGCCCCGAGGACTGGACCCACACTCGCCAAGGAACGGTGAACGCACCGCCCGACTCGGTCGCCGGCCCCCTGGGCAGTTGGACGTCGTACGAGTCGATTCTCTGGTTGGGCGATGCGAGCGCGTGGAATTTCGTGCCCGAATGCGAACCGGCGCGCCCCCGGTTGCTGCCTACCGAAAACCCGTTCGAACAGCGGGTGGGTGCCAAGCTGACCGTCCGCCTGACCGGCGGCGACGTTCCCATCGCCGGTGCGGTCGTCACTTATCACGGCAAGGCCCGTGGCATCACCGACTCCGATGGCCGCATCAACATCCGACTCAAACGCGCAGGGATGCAGTTGCTGACCGCAACCTGGGTTCGGTCCGACCCAAGCGGCCATTGCGACGAAATCGTGGCGACCACCACCCTGCAATTCAACCTGGAGTGAATCGATGAGGCTGCTTGCTGTCCTGGTATTCCTGCTGGTCGCAGTCGCGGCCCCGGCCCACGAGATCGACTACGTCGTCCATGAAGGAGCGTCCCGAACCGTCGAGGTCAAGACCGCCGACGGTCGCCCGTTCGCTTTCGAGAGCTCGGAAATCTTCGGCCCCGGAGACCGCACGCCGCACCAGGTGGGGAGAACGGACAAGCACGGCCGCGTCTCCTTCGTGCCCGACCGGATCGGGGAATGGACCGTCAAGGTATTCTCCGAGGACGGACATGGCCTGACCGCCACGATCCAGGTCCAGGACCTGCATCCGGCGGTCATCAGCGGCGACCGAGGTCCGAATCGAGGACTGCGCATCCTGATCGGTGTGGCCATCGTGGCCCTGCTCGGCGGTGCGATGTACTGGCGTTCCAGGAGCGAATCATGAAACACCATCTCCTTCTGGTCGTGTTCCTGGCGGCCCTGCCTGCTACGGCCGTTGCCCACCACGGCGTAGCTTCGCTGGGAGTCGCCGGCCTCGAAGGCCCCGGCGCGCCCGTCGAATCCGCCAGCTCCGCCACCTTGCCCGACGGCGCCTGGCTGTTCTCGCTGAAACTGGACTACCCCCTCTTCGAGGTCTACACCCCCGAACGCGACGACGAGAGTGTCTCCAACGCGTTTTGGATCTATGGCGTCGGCCAGGGCTTGACTCCCGCTTGGTCGATCTACGCCTTCGTCCCCTACACGGTGAAAAAATCCGAAGACAATGGATTCAACTCGGCCGGATTCGCCGACATCGCACTGATGGCCGTGCTGGGCTGGAAGCTGGATGACGGCCCGAGGCTGGTGCCCGCCGGCGAGAGCCTGGACGACCTGGAGGACTGGCACTTCACCTTCTACGGCGGCGCGACGCTGCCCACCGGGCAGGAGAATCTACGCGACGCCGACGGCGGCATCGATCCGGGCAGGTCTCTCGGGTTTGGCCGGCCTTCGTTCATGGCCGGCTGGACGACCACGAAAACGGTCGGCACCCGCTCCACGCTGGTGGCGGATGTCTCATGGATCGGATTCCAGAAGAACGAATATGACGATGGCCAACAGGTGAAGTTCGGCACCGAGTGGCGACTGAATACTGCCTGGACACTGCGGGTGCTGACGGATGCGAAGCGGAAACTGCGCCTGGACACCAGTCTCGAAGCGAACGGCCTGGCGCTGAGCCGGGACGAGGTGAACGGGGTCGGCGAGGAGGCCACCGGAGGAAGAATCATCTACGCCCTGCCGGGCCTGCGAGCGTATATCGGCTCGTCCAGCCTGGGCCTGGGCTGGAAACAGCCGATCTGGACCGATCTGAACGAAGAATCCCTCCAGCAGGGAGCCGAAGGTACGGAAAAGGGACGCTTCGTGGCCACCTGGTCGACGCTCTTCTAGAAGGTAGGACGAAGATGCACATCCCGGACGGATTCATCGCCCCGCAGGTTTTTCTGCCCAGCTGGGGCCTCGCCGCCGCGGCCTGGGGATTCAGCCTGCGACGGGCCGGCAACCTGCTGGAAACCAGGACGATTCCTCGCCTCTCGGTTCTGACTGCAGCGGCCTTCGTTCTCTCCCTGGTGACGATTCCGCTACCGGGCGGTTCGTCGGTACACCTGATCTTTACCGGGTTGTTGACCGTGTTGTTCGGGGCACGACTGGCCTTCCTCTCCCTGTCGCTGGTCTTCGCGATGCAGGCCTTCCTGCTGGGCGACGGCGGAGTCACGGCGTTACCGGTCAATATCCTGTGTATCGCCGGCGCCGGAACGCTGACCGCCTCGCTGGCCCTGCGATGGTTGCGCCCTGCGCCCGAACGCATCAGGATGTTCGTGGTCGGCTGGCTGGCCGTGGTCCTGCCCTCGGCACTGGTCGGGTTCGTTCTGGGAATCCAGCCGTCGATCGCCCATGACGCGGCCGGCACACCGCAGTATTTCCCCTTTGGCCTGTCGGTCGCATTGCCGGCGTTGATCCTGCCCCATCTGGCGCTCGGCGTCGGGGAAGGGATGCTGACGATCCTGGGGGTCCGCTTTTTTCGGGAAAAAAAGCCACAGCCGGAGGCGACCGATGACACGTGACCGTACCGGCCTGATCATCTACCTCGCGGCGTTGCTGTTCCTGTCGATGACACAGCAGATGCGTTGGCTGACGGCCGGAGCGATCGTGGTGCTGATTGCCGGCGGCCGGCAAGCACCGCGCCTGGCACGGCGTGCGATCCTGGCGACAGCATTCTTCGCAGGCCTGGTCTCGGCTGCGTGGGCCGTCTCGGCCGCGTTGGAGGGCGATGTCCCCTGGATTGCGCTCGCGCGACTCAACCTGCGTGTGTTCACCCTCACGCTGCTGACATCTACCGCTGCGGCGAACGTGAACTTCGAGAGCGCCCTGGCAATCGCTCCTCGACTGCAGACCCTCTTCGTTTTGATCCGGGCCCAGGTGCAGGTCTATCGGCGCCTGCTGACCGATATCCGGCAGGCCGCGCGCAGCCGCATGTGCCGCCGGCCCGCAGTGCGCGACAGTGTGCAACTGGGCGCGTCGGTCGGGGCCTCGTTCCTGCATCGCGCGGAGCAATCCTCCGAAGAGTTGACCCAAGGCATGACATCCCGGGGGTTCTTCCTTGATCAAGGTTGAAGAACTGAGCCATGACCACGAGGGGATCCAGGCGCTGCGCGAGATCTCGTTCTCCGTGGAACCGGGCCAGAAAATCGCATTGCTGGGCTGCAACGGCAGTGGCAAATCCACCCTGTTGAAGATTCTGAACGGACTGATCGAACCGGACCGCGGCAGCGTCTCCCTCTGGGGCCGCGACCTGTCCGGCATGAGCGGCGATGCCGCCTGGCGGCGCGAGGTGCGGCGCCGTTGCGGACTGCTTTTCCAGAATCCCGACGCGATGCTCTTCCACTCGACGGTACGCGACGAGCTGGCTTTCGGTCCGCGACACTTCGGGCGCAAGGAGGTCGACGCCAGCGTCGAATTCTGGGCCGGCGAACTGCGTGTCGGGAAGTTGCTGGACCGCTCGCCCCACGCACTCAGCAACGGCGAAAAGCAACGCGTCTGCCTGGCTCTGCTGCTGGCTCTCGAACCCGATCTGCTGCTGCTGGACGAGCCGACCTCCAGCCTCGATCCACGGAGCACCGGCTGGCTCGTCGACTTCTTGCGCGGCCTGGACGCCACCGTGATCACCAGTTCGCACAACCTGAGCCTGGCCAGTGAGCTGGGCACCCGCTGCCTGTTGCTGGGCGAAGACCATACGCTGCTCTACGACGGCGATGTGCTCGCGCTGCGCGACGACATGGAGCTGCTCACGCGCGCGAATCTGGTGCACATCCACGACCATGTTCATCGCAGCGGCGAAGTGACGCATCGCCACTACCACACCCACGACTGGGATTGAGCCATGAAGAAGAACGCAGAGACGATCCGCTTCAGTGTTTCGCTGCCGGCCTCCCTGCTGAACGAACTGGATCGCCGCTTCACCGATCGCGGCTACGCTTCGCGCTCGGAACTGGTGCGCGACCTGATCCGGGCGCAATTGGTCGAAGAGACCTGGAACCGCGGCGAGGAGGAAGTCGTCGGTGTGCTGACGATCTGCTACGACCACCACCGGCGAGGACTGACCGACCGTCTGCATCGCATCCAGCACAACGAGTTCATCCACATCCTGTGCACCACCCACGTGCACCTCGACCATGACAATTGCCTCGAAACGATCATTCTCCGGGGCCGACCCGACGAGATCACGCGCATGAGTGTCGAAATCGGGGGACAGAAGGGTGTGAAGTACGCCGAGCTGTCACGGACCGCTTCCCTCTGAGGCGCGAACTCGTTTTGTGTCAGTACGTTTCCCGGGATTCTGACTTGACGTTTTCGGTTTTTTGATCAACAATCAGGATCGGGTCCAACTGCAAAATCCATCCGATAAGGACGTCGCCATGAGAAGACCTCGACTCTCCTATCCTCGGGCGGGGAGTGCCGTTCTTTGTGCGCTACTGGTACTGGCGACCCCCGTGCTGGCCGGGCCGAGTCAGGATCTGCGTGAATTGCAGGACCTCGAGACGGCCGCTCGTCAGAAATCCCTCGCCCTCCTTTCCGTACTCAAGAGCATGGAGCCCGAGGTCTCACCAGGCACGGAGACGGTGCCGATGGGACGGATCGTCACCGTCAGCTCGCAGGTGCGCGAGGCGCGCAGCCCCGAATCGCGGGGCATTCTTCAGCCGAATCTGAACAACGAGTACGAGATCCTGGACGAGGACGACAACCTCGTACGGATTGACCTCGGCGACGGTCGTACCGGCTGGATCGACGAATCGGCATTGCAGCGTTTCGAGCAACAGCGCAAGACGGACGAACTCAGCTTCCTGGGCGCCGATCCACAGCAGTTGCGGCGCTACGCGATCGTCATCGAAGAGCTGTTGGCGGGGATCGACGAAGACATGCAATCGGCCGATGCCCTCCTGTCCGGACTGTTGCCCGAGAAGGGCGAATCTCCACTGACCGGGAAGAACGACCGGCTCCGGGCACGCGGCGCCCACGCCCGTATCGCCGAATATCAGACCTACGCCCACCACTTCTATCAGAAGTACATCGTGAGTTACGACTTCAGCCTGAAGAACGAACGGGCTTTTCTGGAGAACCTCTCGGCCTATGCCGACCTGTTGCTGGGCACCTCCAAATTTACGACCACGACGCTGGTCGTACGAGGCACCGATCGCGACCAGGAGAAAAACGAGGTCGACGAATCACTGCAACAGATCGAGCTGGGCGGCGAGCTGGATCTGAACGAGAGCTCCAGCCTGCGGGCCAGCTTCTCGAACAAGAACGAGGTCAATCAGACCGCGTACAAAACGCGTACCGCCGGTGCCGGCTATGCCAGGAAGTGGAGCGACACGACCGACCTGGACTTCGCGGTCGACACCTACTCCTACACCGACGACCTGAACTCGGAGAATGATTTTCGACGCACGAAATTTTCGGCCACCTCCGACAAGCGGGGCGCCGGTCACGACTACCACCTCGACTACGGCTTCACGCGGAAGGCCTTCGAAGAGGTCGCCTCGGAGGATTTCGATAGTCACGCACTGGACCTATCGGGCCGCTGGACACGCGGCGCCGGAGCCCAGTTGCGGGCGCGCCTGCTCGGTGTTTTCGAAAGCAGTGACGCCGACTTCCACGACTTCACCCATCTGACCCCTTCGCTGGAGTACAGCAAGCGCAAGGGAGCCGGCCGAACCACCTGGCGCGGCGTCTACGAATCGCTGGAGTACAGTGAAGCCGCCTTGCGCAGCTTCGGCCGGGCGCAACTGGCGTATGAGAAGAGCTATCGTGACGGCCCCCGGCGCAATCGTTCGGCCTATGCCCTGACGCACAAGAATTTTCCCGACAACGAATTGGCGACCTATGCGCAGTTGAAAGCCGCCTGGCAGCGTGACAAGACGGGTGACGCGACCTTGCGCCGCTCGTTGACCACCTACACGAACTTCTACCCGGACAATTCCGACAACAACTACACCGATCTGCGCCTGAATCGCAGCCGCACACAGGACGAGCACTTCTTCGATCTGAACGTCTATTCGCGGCTGTGGCACAAACCGGGCGAGAGTGATTCCACCTCGGTCGCCAAACCCTACGTGGTGGATCTCTACGGCCGCTACGGCTGGGTGCGCGGGAATCTGCGATTCGGCCCCACGGTCGGAGTGCATCTGGTGGCCGCCAAGGGCTCGAAGGTCATCCAGCAGGACGGCAACCTGATTCGCGTCGGATTCAAGGCAGAGGGCAATTTCGAATTGCCCGCAAAAATTCACATGACACTGGATACCTCCTACGACTACGGATTCGTCTACACCAACCAGTTCGACGTGGATACCGGCACCGGGGCGATCACCGTCGACGAGGTCGTCCAACGACATCCCACGACCTTCCAATTGAACGCCTTTGCCTCCAAACCGCTCGGTGAGAACTTCGACCTGACATCCCGACTTTCGATGTACCGCATCGCCACGGACATGGACGAAACGCTGAGCATCAACCCGGTCACCAACAACGATCGCTTCACACTGTTCGTGGGCGCTCGCTACCGCCACAACTAGGGAGATCAGGAAATGAATCGATCATGGAAACGATTCCCCCGGGCGGCGCTGGCAACCTGCCTCGCGCTGGTGGTGTTGCTGATCGCGGCCGCGCCGGGCCGGGCCGCCCAGGAGTTCGACCCGGACTCCATTCTCCAGAATGCGAGATTCAAGGCCGACCTGCAGAAGATGAAAAGCGACGCGGAGGCGCAGCAGGCCATCACCACCCACGGCAACCAGGCTTTCGGGTTCACCAAGACGGTCTTCGATTTCGCGGCGGCGCTCGCCGGAGGCGACTACACCGAACAGATCGACGACATCATGAACATGCCGGTGCAGCAATGGAATGCGAACCGGGGCATGTACGGAAGCTACGAACTGGTGAATGTTCAGCAGACGATCCGGCGGAATCAGTCCTCTTCGCTCTTCGGGAGCATGAAGGACAACATGAGCAACCTGGCGCTGGGCCTGTCCGTGTACTCGATCATGAAGGATGTCTCCGCCGGCTACAACGGCGACAACAGCGCCAAGTTGAAAGCGGTCAAGGGCACCTATGACGTGGTCTCGGGCTACTGGGCATCGAAGATCGGCTGGAACAGCCTGGGCACGGCCATGATCGGTGTCGGAGTGATCTCGTATGCCCTGGATCGATTCCAGGCCGAAGCGCAGACCCAGTACACCGACTACTGGTGGAATGCCTACAGCCAATGGTTGAACGGCGAGTACCCCGACCTCGTGACCGGGCCCAATTCTTGGGCGGAGATCGCCCGGCGTGGAGGCGACGCAGCCGTCCAGCGACGCTTGTACGAATTCTGGGACGCGCCCTACGACAACGCCGTCAAGTACTACGGTCAATCGCGATTGCAGACACCGCCGGCCATGGCCGAATTGCAGTTCAAGGACAAATTCGCCGGGCGCTATTACTTCGAGCGGGTCCACACCACACTGAAGACCTTCTACCAGAACGAGGCCGAGAAGGCGGAAGCGTTGGCCTGGTACCAGGCCGACAAGGCCTATCGGGATCTGCTCGCGCTGATCGCGGACCTCGAGAAATTGCGCCTGGCGATCGACGACGCCGGTAAGTTCCAGCCCGAGGAAGAAGAAGAGGAACCGACGCCCGTGAGCCTGATCCTGCGTCCCGGTGCGCGAACGATCGAGGTGGAAGAGTCGGTCACCTTCACCGCCTGGTATGTATTCGAAGACCATTCCCTGAAGCAGGCGTTTTCCAATGTGACGTGGGCAGGCGCCGCTTCGAGCGCCACGTTCGTCGGCACCGAACCGGGCGATTTCCGCATCACGGCCACAGCCAACGGACTGAGTGGATCGGCCGAGATCACGGTGCGCGAGCAGACCCAGGATGACGACGACGAGGAAGAGGAAATCGAGGACGTCATCGAAGAGATCCAGGATCCCGAAGACGACTACTGCACGGCAGCCGGCATTGCCCGGATGCGCAGTACGCTGGCCGGCCAGATCGGCCAGGTGCAGAGCAAGTCCTCGGTCATTTCCTCGTACCGGACGAAATTTGACAAGGAGCTAGCCGACCGTGCAGCCGACCCGTGTGGCAACACGCTGATGGCCTATTGCTACCAGCAGGCCAGTCAGGTGGCTGGCGACATCGACTACCTGGTCGACGAGATTCGCAGCCAGGCCAGCGCATTGCTGATGCAGATGTCGCTGTGCCCCGACGAGGCGGATGCCTCCGGACCGCCGTACACCATTGCCGATGTGATCCGCGATATCGCCAAGGCCGGAGATGCCCGCCGCGAAGCCAGTGCCGCGCTGGCGGCGATGCAATCGCGCCTGGGTGAGAACGGTTGCGACGAGGATGAGTTCGACGAGCTGGCCGACCGCTATACCGAGGACGGCAACGACCCGGACGGCCTGCAGGACGGCAGCAATATGGGAGAGATCGCCGGCGACGGTGTGGACAATGATCAGGACGGCCGCCAGGAAGAGGATTGGTCCGAGGTCGCCGGCAAGGTCGTGACCATCGTGGTATTCGATTCGGGATCGGCGGCGGACGACTCGTTCGGCTTGTCGGTCCAGGGCCTGGGCAGCCTTGGCGCCACACCGGTGGGCGGCCTGCGCACCTATGGCGTGGATCTGCCGCCGGGCACCCATACGGCGACCATCACGGTCCTGCTGGCGCCGGACAACATCGGCACCTTCACGGCCACCGCGGTGCAGAACGGCGTGGAGATCGGGGGCACCTCGGGCGAACCGCCACAGGGCTCGTCGGTGTCGTTCACCTTCACGGTGGTCGCACCCAACTAGGGACCGAAGAAATACGGCCCGCGCCTTCCCGGTGCGGGCCGTTTCCTTTTCGCGACCAGGTCGCGATCAATCGTTGTCGTCGATCGTACCGGTCGCCTCGAACGGATCACCCACGACCGCGTTGGTCGGATCGGATGCGATCCGCACGATGAAGGCCTCCTGATTCTCAAAGTCCGTGTCGTCGAAGGTGATCACGGTGATGGTCGTATCCGTGGTCCCCGGCATCATCGAGAACGGGCCGGTGTTCGAGGCGTCGAAGTCCGTCGGGCCCTGCGTTGATCCGACATCGTACTCCAGACCGAAGAACACAGGCACGATTGTCGCCTGGCTCAGATGCACGGTGAAGAACAGGTCGCCGCCCTCGGTCGTGGTCTCGTCGACCGGAATCGACAACTCGGGCTGATCGGCGTCCAGCACGTTGCCGGTCGCGATCACGGGCGTACCCAGAACGGCCTCGACGGGCGAGTGGAGGGTGACGGTAAAGTCTTCACTCGCCAGTTCGGGCAGTCCGTCGGCCACCGTAGGCACCGGTACGATGAAACTGGTCATCCCCGCCGCAACGGTGTAGGGACCGGTATTCGAGTCGTCGTAGTCGATGCCCGAACGCGCCGCCGTACCGTCGGTGAAGCTCACCTCGAACTCGACGTCCACTTCGCTGGGCCAACTCAATCGGACCAGCAACTCGACATCGGTGCCCTCGACGGCCGAGGCGGGGCCGTCCCACCGCAGCTCGGGCGGATCCATATCGTAGATCGTACCGATGGCACTGTTGAACGGGCTGAGCGTGGCGTTGGTCGGTGTGATCAGGGTCGCGACAAAATACTCGACCGAGGCATCGCCACCGTCTCCGGCGGTGACAGGAACCGCCACGTCCGCGGAAAGCGAACCGGCGGGAATCGTGAACGGACCGACGTTGGTGTTCGAGAAATCCGAACCCGCTGTGGCCGTATCGCTGGCGTATTGCACCAGGAATTGCACATCGGCGGTCGAGGTCGCATCCAGGGTGACGGTGAAGTGCGCCGTCTCCCCCTCGTTGACCGCATCGCCGGTGATGCTCAGCTCCGGCGCGTCGATGATCACGGCCTGAATCTGATAGATACCGAGTGCGACATTCGCGCCCCCCACGCTGATATCGAGAGTTTCGTCCAACTCGCCGGCAAGCTGGTCATCCAGGAACGACGCCGAGAAATGCATCTCGGTATCGCCCGGCAGGATCGTCTGCAGTCCGTTTTCCGCGAAATCGTAGTCCACACCCTGGCCGTTGGAGGAGCCGGCCGAGAGATTCATGATGAACGTCGTCGGCTCCTGACGCGGTGTACTGATTCGTGCCACGTATTCATACACCGAGCCTTCGTTGTAACGGTCCGCGGCAACGGCATAAAGGTTCAGCGATGGGTATTCGTCGTCCGCGATGCGGCAGAAGGCGTTTTCGTCGCGGCAGGCGCCGGTCGCGTTTTCCGGAGGCCCGAGGACGAGAACAAAGGACTCGCTGTCGTCATCCTGGCCGTCATCCAGCAGCGTGACCGGAATGTCCAGACCGCTTTGGCCGGCGTTGATCGTCAGAGTGGAAGCGTACGCCTCGTAGTCCTGACCCGCCTCCGCCGTCTGGTCCATGGTAAAGGCATCGAAAACGATATCCGCCGTGCTGGTCGTCAACGCCCCGCTGCCGTCGATGACCTCGACGCGGAAGTTGGCCGTACCGTCGCTTTCGTCGACCAGCAGGTCGTCCACCTGCAGGCAGGGCTGGTCATCGTCCCGAATCGAAGCCGTGGCGATCAGCCCGGCAAACCCGTCCTGATCGGCACCGGCGATCTCGAGGCGGAAGTACTCCTGCAGACGTTCGGCGTACGGATCCTGCAGGATCGGCACGCGAACCTGCATTTCGGTTTCACCGGCCGGCAGAGCGATCAACGCGCCGACCATCGCGCCGAAATCGGAACCCGCCTCGGCATCCTCCTGGTCGCCGATATTCCCCAGGCCATCACCGGACAGGGCGTTCAGCAGCAGCGAGACATCCTCGTTGTACGGTGCTTCGGTCCTGACGGTGAAGATGGCGTGGCTGTCGCTCTCTTCGTAGTCGCCGCCGGTCAGCGTGACCGTCTGCGGATCGTCGTTCAGGATCGTGCAGGCCACCGGCGCCTGGCTCCAGGTCGCGTGTCGCGAGAGATCGACCAACCGCGCGGTGAAATCCTCGTCCGGTTCGTGGTCGGGATCGGCCAGCAACACGACCGGAACGATCTGGTGCGTCTGCCCCTGCTCGATCACGAATTCTTCGTCCAGCGCCTCGTAGTCGTTGCCCTGCAGGGCGGTTCCCCCCTCGGTGACGAAGCGGAAAGAGATGGGTACCATCTGGGTCGTCGGCATCGAGACAATGAATTCCGCCGCCCCGGAGTCCTCCTCCGCGTCGGTGACGGTCATCGTCAACGGCGTCGTGTCGTCGTCGTCGATATCCAGGGTCAGTCGATCCAGTTCGCCGACGAAGAGATTCTCGACCGGCGTGATCGCGACCTCGAACTGTTCGGGGAATTCGAGAATATCATCATTCACTACGTTGATTTCGCGCGTCTGCACCAGCGCTTCGCCGGGAGCGAAGGTGATATCTTCGTCCAACACCTCGAAATCCTGGCCGCCGACCGCCGAACCGTTCACCGTCGACAGATGCACCACCACGTTCTCGGTACTCGGCCGACTGAGGGTGATGACGACCCGTACCGTCTGCGCGGCATCGTTCTCGTGCAGCGTGTGGTCGTCATCGAGTACGAACTCGAGCCGGCCGACGGGCGACAGTGTGCTGTCCAGAACCAATAGGCGCACATCGGCGATCTGCATCTGCGCGTCATAGTCCGGATCCGAGCTGGAGGCTACGTGACCGATCTGCAGATCCAGATCGTCACCGTCGACCTCGTCCATCTCTGCCCACAGGGTCACCCGCTGCACCGTATCCCAGTTCGCCGGCGAGAACACCAACTCGGCAGGCTCGATATGCAGTGTCGGCTCGATCGGGGTCGATGCGATCGCGATCCGCACCGTATCGGCGGGCTCGCTCAGCAGGGCCACCTCGTAGGTCTGGTTGACGGTTCCGGCAAGCGATTCGACCAGCGTCAGCAGGGTCTCGTTCACGGAAACGCCCGCCTGATCATCATCCGCTATCAGAACCGGCACCAGCCCGTCGCCGCCCTGGCCGTTGTAGGCCGGGTCACGGGAAAAAGCGTGGACGTCGATCCACTCGGAATGCGGTCCCTCGGCGCGTTGGTCGTCCAACGCCCGTACGACGATGCGGCGCTCGCCCGCCCACTGGTCCAGCACGGGCACCAATACCAGGGAGTCGGGTTCGGCCACGATCTGGTCGGACTGCGGCCGGATCAGCACCGTGACCGTATCTTCGGGCACCATGCGCAGCGCAACACGGAAAGTCGCCTCGGCGCCGCCTTCCGAGACGCGCAACGTATCGGCCAGCACGACGAGTTCGCGCTGTTCCGGATCGAAGGCGCCCCAGTCGTTGTCCTCGCGATCGCAGCCACCGGTCCAGGCCAACACGCCGGCCAGCGCCAGCGCGATCAGGGCGGCCGGTCCACAGTAGAAACGGTTCCACAACAGCCTGCGCGCGCCCATCAGTACACCACCAATCCGACCAGCACGGACGGCTCCCAACCGTACCAGTGATCGTTCTCCGCCGCATCGGCGAACCAGTGCATCGCATCGAATCGACCGATCACCCCGATGTCGGCACGATCGGTACTCCACAAGCCGCGCACCCATCGCACCTGCACGCCGCCGCCCCACATCCGGTAGCTGCGGCCGCGATACTCGAGCACCTTGCCCCCGTCTCGCACGGCGGCGTGGCCGGCGGCCAAGGAGACGCTCCAGTGCGTTCTCATCGATTGCGTGATGCGGCCATAGCCAACGCTGATCCAGAGCCGGTGCAGCACGACGTCGCTGGCGCGACCCGGAGCCATCGCACTGTCGGTGTCGTAGCGGTTACGGGCATAACCCCCACCGATTTCGCGGAACGAGGCCCACGAGTCCCGTGTCAGTTCGTGCTGCGGATAGCCAAAGCGGCGCAGCAGCGAAGCGCCGTACCCGGGGCTGACTCCGGTCACTCCGGCGGCCTTGTCGGGACCGGACCGGAAATTACCGCCCAGCGGCACCAGGCCGTCCGTGGTCCAGAGCAGCTCGGGAAAATCGGGCAGGGTATCGGGACCGGCATAGGCGTTCGCCAGCCCCATCAACCGTTCCCATTCCGGGTTCAGGGTGGTCTCGACCTCGAAGCTCATCGACCCGTCTTCCTTCACGAAGAAGCGAGGAAAGATCAGGAATTTGTGGACACCCAGCCAGCGGTTCCACTGGGCGTCGTAGTCCTCGGGCTCGAAACGCCAATCGCGCATTTCCCACAGCACCTTCACCTGTTGATCGTAGATCATCACGGTGTAGAGGGTATCGGCGTGCAGGTACTCGCTCGGCAAATAGAAGTTGCCGGGAAAGCCTTCCTGGATGTCGGCGTAGAAGCAGCGACCGCCCGGTGTACAGAATTCGATCTCCCCCTGGGGGAAGAAATTGCCACCTGGGTCCTGGATCGAGAACTGGATATAGGTCGGCGGGGGTGCGTCCTGGGCGGCGAAGGCCAGTGCCGGCAAGCACAGCAACACCACGGCAAGTGAAATCCGCCACCGGCGTTTCTTGCGATATGACAAGATGTTACGGACAGACCGCATAGTGCTCCCGGCGATCCTGCACCGGATCGCCGCTTCGGTTCTGAACGCCGGGCGAATGCTCCCCCAGGGAGAATCGATTCGTCCGGCAGGGAATCTTCCGGGAGAGAATTGCAAGGAGTGTTCCGTAGCGCGGGATTTCTTTACCCTACGGAAAGCGGCGCGGGAGCGGGCCGCCTCGGAAACGAAGCGGCCCGGGAAAAACGGTCGGTCAGTTGATATACCCCAGGGATCGCAACTGCTTGCGAATCTCCTCGTCCACACCGGCATCCACTTCGCCGGCCGGCCCCGCGGCAGGGCGCAGGGAGAGATAGGAGGGCACACGATTCTTTTCCATCTCTTCCACACGCTTCTGCCCGTCCGGTGTCAACCCGTCCCGCAGCACACGCCCGGGCATGTCGGCAGCCGCCGGCAATCCCATCAGCGCCAGCATGGTCGGACAGATGTCGATCAGATCGATGTGATTGAAACGCGCCCCCGGCTGGTACAGCGGACTGCGTACCAGGAAGATCCCCCACTCGCTGTGCTCTGCCGCCCCCTTCTGTCCCGACTTGCGGGGTCCATAGAATCCATGGTCCGAAACGATGACGGCCTGGCGGTCGGCCGGAAACCAGCTCAGCACTTCGCCGGTCACCTCGTCCGCCCAGTCGTAGTACTTCTTGACGACATCGTGAAAGACTTCCTCCTGCTCGGGCGTGACGACCAGGCGGCTGTCCTGCGGCTTCAGGAAGCGGTAGAAGTAGTGGCTGATCATATCCGGGCCACGCAGGTAGTAGAAGAACAGGTCGAAGTCGAAGCGCTGGGCCAACATCCGGTTGACGGCCAGGTAACCGAGGTCCGCCGCATAGACATCGCGCAGTTTCTGCATCTCGGTCGGGTATTCGGCCTCGGCGATCGACAGCTGTTCGGGTGTCAGGAATCGGCCCAGATCCTCGTCAGTCAACGAGCCCGGATCCACCCGCAGGGCGTTGACCTCGGCGCTCAACGAGTCGGGCCAAACCAGACCTTCGAGCGGTTTCTCGCGACCGTGACCGTAGGGCAGGTAATCACTGACCATCACCCCATCGATTTCGCGCGCGGGGTAGGTCGTCCACATGCCGACCACCGAGCTGCTCATGCCCGCGGCACCGAGAATGTCCCAGATCGCCGGTGCGTACCAGGCGCTGCCCGTGACCGGCTTCTGCTGGGATCCCTTCACGAAATTCCGGATACCGTGCACCTCGGGCATCACGCCGGTGGAAATGCTCGCCCACAACAGCGGAGACTTCTCCAGCGGGTAGAAGGTCTTCATCCGGCCGGACGCCGATTCTTCGCGGAATTTCGCGATTACCGGCAAGCGCCCCTCGTCGTCGATCATCGGTCCAAGCAGCCGCCAGTCGGCCGAATCGATGCCGATGACCACCAGCTTGCGTGCCTCGGGATCCAACGGTTCAGAGCCGCCGCAACCGACCAGAACCAGAGCCGAGGCTGCCAACAGCAGGATCGCCAAACCACGTTTCCACAATCTCATATCCGTTCCCTGTTCCCTTTCGAATTCCAGCAGTGACTACGACTCAGATCGAGACCCGCAACGGATCCTTCACCAGGTAGCCGCCGATCAGCGAGAAGATCATGAACGCCAGCAGCCAGTGCATCTTGAAGCCGAGGTACCGGACGCTGCGCTCGGGCAGCTGCAGACGAGTCTCGACAACGGGTGATTGCGCCGGCAACGGAAGCGATCCCGGTGCCAGCAAAACCCGCCATCCGGTGGCGCCCTGGGTTTCAGCCAGGCGCGGCAATCCATGGTTGGCGTTCAGCTTGCGTGAAGCCACGATTTCATCGCCCCGCAGGACCCGGAGCAGATGCGGACCCGGGGCGGAGAGTCTCAGTCGCCAGGCCGCCTCGCCCGCGGGCCGGTCGAGCACCGGCCCTGCCTCGATCCGGACACCGTCGGGAGCCACCAGTTTCAGGTCCGCCAGCGCCGCCCGATCTCTGTCGTGCACGCGCACCACGAACACCGTCGACTCACCCACCTGCAGCGGCCGGTGCGCGTAGCGTGAGTCCAGTTGCGCCAACGTGATGACCATCGGCACGGTCAGCGCCAGCAGCGCCGGCAGCGTCAACCAAAGATAGCGCAGGTTCGCGAGCGCCAGGTCGCGCTGGATCCGCCCCATCACATTCAGGTGGTCCTGATAAAGACCCATCTCGTACAAATGGCCGAAGAGGCGGTCACGACCCGTCGTCAGTCGTTCCTGACGGGTCGTGGCCTTGAACAGCAGCAAGGACCAGACGGCGGTCAGCACCGACAGTACGACCATGGCCAGCGCCGGCCGGTCAGCCAGCGGGCCAATGATCAGGTCGAAGAATCGACCGATGCCTGCCGCCAATGCGTTCACGAGATATAACCCAGCCCCTGCATCCGCTTGCGGATCTCTTCCTCATCGTCGCTGCCCTCTTCGAATTTCGCGATCTCGCGCTCCAGCACGTGATTCACGAACTCTTCGGGCGTCGAGTAGCCGGCCAGTGCGGCATACTTCCTGATTTTTTCCAACAGGTCCTTGTCGACCTTGATCCTGTTGCCTCCGCCAAACATTGTTCTCTCCTTCTAGCGCGGCTCGAAAACCGAGCCGCCGACCATATCTTCGGGCGGGTTGATCCCGAACAGACGCAAAATCGTGGGCGCCATATCCACCAGGGACGGGTCGCGGCGCAGGATCGGCCGATTCGTCACCAGAATGCCGGGCACCTCGTCCGCGGCGATGCAATGGTCGCCGCTCCATTTCAGCAGATTGTCCGAGAACACCGAATCGCTCAGTTCGCCCATCGCCGATTCGTTGCCGCCGCGCCAACCGCGCGCGTATCCCAGCACGATATCCGGCCCCGAGTTCTTCAGCGGTCCATGATAGGTCTCGTCGGCGCGGTAGGCGTGCTTGATCGCCAGTTGCCCCAGGAGGGGATCGCGTTCGGCTTCCAGTTTCGACTGCAGTTCCGCCAACAGCGCTTCCTGCTCGGCACCCGGCTGCACGATGCCCTCGCGTTCACGGCCCGCCAGGTTCAGATACAATCCGTTGATGCCCATCGCGTAGGCCCGGGTTCGCGTCCAATCGATTCCCGTCAGCATCACGACATCGTCTCGTTCGCGGCCCTCCTGCAGGGCCAGGTAGCCGTTCTCCAGCAACCAGGTGTTGGTGTGGAAGGTCCGGTGCCAGGGCGCAAAGCCGTGGTCGCTCATGACCATGACCACCACGTCGTCCCCGACGACATCCAGGGCGCGCCCCAGTGCTCCGTCCAGCGCAGTGTACATCTCGGGAATGCGGTCGCGGTGATTCGGGTCGGCTGTCGCAAAGGTGGGCGACTCCGGGTCCATGTTGCGCCAGTGCATGTGGCAGGTCTGATCCGGCGTGTTGAAGTAGAAGAACAGGAAGCCTTCTTCCAGGCCCGCGAAACGATCGAGTTCGACATCCAACTGCCGCAGGCGTTCCTCGAGCACGAGGTTGCTCTGCTGGACATACTGGTCGTCGGTCAGGAATCCGTTTTCCAGAGCGTTCGTATCCTCGGGCAGGCCCTGCGTGTAGTAGGGTCCTGTCCGCTCGGCGATCTTGCGGCTGTAGTTGCCCGGAACACTGATCGGCATTTCGGGATCCTCGGGATCGATCTGGATCGGCGTGACGTACAACCGCAGCGCCGGTCCGGTCTCGATCAGGAAGAAACGACAGATTCCCGACACCGACTTCAGCAGCGGCACCATCTCGAAATCGAGGGACACCCAGTCGCTCCACTCGCCCTCGCGCAGAACCAGTTCCGTTTTGTCCGCGGTGAGCCATACCGTCTTCGCTGCGCGATCGACACGGCCATGCACCGGGACCGTTGCCTCCGGATCACCTTCGCGCCAGGTATTGGCCGGGCCGACCAGCGTGGCGTCGAATCGCCCCTGGTCCAACCACACCGACTCGATCCGTCCTCCGGCCAGATTGCGCTCCAGCGGCGGGTCATCCGTGATCAGGGTCGAGATGCCGTAGTTGCCCGTCAGGTCAGGCGTGCCCATGCCCGACAGGCAACGTGCTTCGCATTCGACGGGAGGGAAATTCGAGGGCACCTTGAAGATCGTGGCGTCGATCCCCTCATCGGACAGGATTTCCCAGAACGCCGTCCCCTGGCGCAGGTTGCGGATCCCGCCGCCCCCGCGCGGAATCTTCCACGAGCCCAGTTCGATGAATCGGGTCGCGGATTTCGCTTCACTGGTCGAGGAATACGGCAGCATCGTCTTGGGGTCGCGGTGAATGAAATCGAAGATGCCGTGCCCGCCCGAGTCGCGACCGGTGATGAAATTCGACCAGGCGACGGGCGACTGGGGCGGAACCGAAGTGCCGAACTCGGTCCACTGCCCCCCGGCCGCAAGGAACCGGTCGAAATTCGGCATCCGTCCTTCGGCGCGATACTGCTCCAACAGGATCGGATCCATCCCGTCGAATCCGATGACAAGCACCTTGCTCGCGACAGCCGGCGTAGCGATCACGACCAGTAACATCAGAACAACCAGCCGGCGCGTCATGCACTCGCCCCCTCTTGCGATTTCCCGGCAGCGAAAAGGCTTCGACCGGTCATATGCCTCGGTGTCGCGACTCCCAGCAGGTCCAATACGCTCGGCGCCAGATCGACCAACTCGGGTTTCGGTGATGCGAACTTCCGCGTCGAGAAAATCACACCCGGTACCTGCCGCGGATCCATGCAATGGTCGCCGGACCAGCTGCGCGTGTTGTCCGACACGGCGTGGGCTCCCACGGCGCCGACCGCGGCATCCCAGTCGGCGCGGTAGCCCGGCTTGTATCCCACGATCACGTCCGGGCCGTTGGCCGCGTAGGGTCCCTGGTAGATCTCTTCGCGTGGCCAGAGTTCGGTGATGGCCTCGTTGCCGCGCTCGTGATCCGGCAATCCTCGCAGGCGTTCGATCAGTTCTTCCGCCAACGCCGGAGCCTGGTCCGGTGGTACGCACCCCTGGTGCTCGCGCCCCTGGACATTGAGGTAGAATCCCGCCAGCCCGTTGGTGTAGGCCCTGGTGCGCGGCCAGTCGATGTCCGACACCTCGAACCGCTCTCCGTCCGGAATTGCACGGAGCGGTTCGCCCGCGGAATCACCCTTGAGGAAGAGATAGCCGTTTTCGCGGAACCAGGTATTGAGGTTCACACCGCGCTGGAACTGCTTGAATCCGTGATCCGAGATGACCAGCAGTACATCCCGCCTACCCAGCTTCTCCAGGGTACGGCCGACCAGGTCGTCCGCGCGCCGATACAGATCCAGGATCGCATCACGATGGCGCTCGATATCCTTGCCACGATTCGCCGGGTGCGCGGGATCGAGATAGCGAAAGAACATGTGCTGGATGCGATCGGTCGCATCGAAGACCACGGAGACGACTCCGTCGCTCTGGCGATCCAGCGCGCGGAAGAACTGGGCCTCGCGTTCGTCGTGGATCGCGTAGGCCTGCTCCAGGAAAGCCTGCTCATCAATGACCCGCTCGTTCAGCGCCCAGGTATCCTCGGCCAGACCGAGGGTGGCGAATCGTCCCTGCAACCGCGCCGTGGCGATCGCGAAATGCGGCGGATTGCTGATGGTCAGCGACGGTTGGCGCGGGTCGATGTTCACGGGTGTGACGTAGAACGAAAAGCCCGGCTCGAACGAGGTCACCCGCACCTTGCAGATCCCGTGGGCCTTCGCACGACCCTGGCGGAACTGGACGGTGATCCAGCTGGAGTACTCGTCGGTGCCCAGCGAAAAACGCTGGCCGTCGAAATCGAATTCGGCTCGCTGGGCCGCCGCGTCGACCTTCACCCGAATCGGCAACGTCATCGAACCCCGGCCGTCGGGCCGGTCCGGCCCGGTCAGGTGCGAGGTCCAGATCCCGGCGCCCGCCGACTGGAGAACCAGCCGCTCACCGCCGGTCGTACGCTCCACGGTCGGTACCGCACCGGGTTCGGTGTAGTGCGAAAAGGTCCCTTGTGTTCCCCGCAGATCCGGTACACACATCGCCGACAACTGCTTGCCGCCGAACTTGTCGGGGGGAAAGGTGATCGGAACGCGCAGGATCGTGCTGCCCAGGCCCTGCTCCGAGCAGGTTTTCCAGAAAGGTTTGCTGCGCCGCAACAGCTCGAAATGCGGTGCGCGGTCCGGCAACTTCAGCGGACCCCATCGCCGCTCGCGGGCCGGATGCAGCCGCGTCGAACTGAGCACCGGCAGGTGCGTCCGTTGGTCGCGGGACAGAAAATCGAAAATATTGTGACCGGAGGCATCCACGCCCGTGGCAAAAGTGGACCAGCCGACCGGCGACATCGCCGGCCAGGTGGTGCCCAGCGGCCGGAAGGTCCCTTCTTCGCTCATCCGAGCCAAAGTCGGCAACTC
>JANTGJ010000022.1 GCA_024762975.1 Candidatus Krumholzibacteriia bacterium | reverse complement strand
TAGCGCTTATGATCACTCACGCTGGCGCGCCCGTCGGGCGCGTAATAATTCTTCCCACGTGATTGGCCAACGTGATTGGGCAACATGGCTGAGCGGTCGAAAGCGCAATGAGCGAAATCATCCAAACCATCATCGACTGGTTACATGCCCATCTGGGGTTGGGCTCGGAGCGTCTGTGGGACACCCTGCTGACTCTGTTCGCCTGGGGAGTGGCTGTAGGTGCGCGCCTGGTCATCGGCCACATGCTCGAGAGACGTGTGGAAGAGGTGCAGCGACGCTACATCGTCAAGAAAACCTTCAACTACCTGATCAGCTTCGCTTTCGTAATCGTGACGCTGGTGATCTGGTTCGGCGGGCTGAGGGGCTGGTCGGCTTACCTCGGCCTGGTCTCGGCGGGACTGGCGATCGCGTTGCAGGATCCCCTGGTGAACCTGGCAGGCTGGATTTTTATCAGCATTCGCAAGCCCTTCGTCGTTGGTGACCGCATCCAGATCGGTGAGCATCGCGGAGACGTGATCGACATTCGGCTGTTTCAGTTTTCGCTGGTCGAGATCGGCAACTGGGTGGACGCCGATCAGAGCACGGGCCGTATCATCCACGTACCCAACGGCTGGATTTTCAGGCAGGCAGTCGGGAACTACACGGCGAGCTTCCAGTTCATCTGGGACGAGATCCCGGTGATGGTGACTTTCGAGAGCGATTGGCAACGGGCCAAGGAGATCCTCCAGGGCATTGCCGAGAAGCACAGCGGAGTCAAGGGAGATGTGGCGGCTGAGCAGGTGCGCCGCGCCAGCCGCAAGTACATGATCTTTTTCCAGCAACTGACGCCGATCATCTGGACCTCGGTGGCCGACAGCGGAGTGGTCCTGACCCTGCGCTATCTCAGCGAACCTCGTCAGCGCCGCTCGACGGTTGCGGCGATCTGGGAAGAAATCCTGATCGCGTTCGCCGACGAGGATGCCATCGATTTCGCCTACCCGACGATCCGCCACTACGACAACCAGTCCGAGGGCAAGCCCGGATCCGGCGGACCGTCGCCTTCGTCGTAGTGGGGCCAGAACGGCCCGCCTCCGGGAGGCCTACGGAAGCAGGATCGGCATCCCCATCCAGGGCCAGATCTTCCAGATGAACAAGGCAATGACGATCATCAGCAGTGCGCTGGCGGGCAGACCGGCGACGAAGAACTCCTTCGTCTGGAACTGATGGCTCTCGTAGGCGATGGCGTTGGGAGCGGCGCCGACCAGCAACAGGAACGGCATGCCCGCGGCGGCCAGCGAGGCGAACATCACGACCTCCGCGTCGATTCCCATGTAGGGTGCCATGACCAGTGCGACCGGCAGCGTGATCGCGATGGCGGCGACATTCAGGATGAAGTTGGTCATCAGCATCACGAAGAGAGTGACGCCCATCAGGAAGAGAAACCAGTGGGCCTGGTCCAGGCTGGTCAGCCAGCCGATCGCCAGCCACTCCGCCGCTCCCGTCTGCCAGAGACAGAATCCAATCGACATCGCGCCGCCGAACAGCAGGACGATATTCCAGGGCATGCTCTCGAGGTCGGGAAGCTCCAGGATGCGGGTGATGAAGAGCAGCAGCGCCGCGCCGAGGATCACTGCGCTCTTGTCCAGGGGTTCCAGCACCGGAAGGAATGATCTCGCGGTCAGGATCACGACAATGCCGGCGGCGACGGCCAGAGTGGCCATTTCGCGCTTCTTGAAACGGCCCAGCTTGGCGTAACCGGCCTCGGCGCGCGCGTGCAGGCCGGGCAGATGATCACGCTCGGGCTTGAACCATACGCAGATGAAGGCCCACAGTACGATGACCATCAGGATCCCCAACGGTGCCAGGAACCAGGTCACCTCGAAGAAGGTGATCTCGCGGCCGGTCAACTCGCGGAAGAACCCGATGGCCACGGCTCCGCGCGCGGCCCCCAGCAGTGTGATGATACTGCCGGCGCCGGAGGTATAGGCCATGCCGATGAACAGTCCCTTGCCGAATCTTGTCGGCTTGCCGGTCGGTTCATAGAGCTGGTGAATGGTGTAGAGCAGCGGAAAGATCGCCGCGGCTACCGCCGTGTGCGCCATGACCAACGTCAGCGAAGCGGTCATCGCAAAGACGCCGAGATAGATGATCCGCGTTCGTTCCGGGATCTGTGTCAACATCTTGTAGGCCAGGCGTTTGGTCAGGCCGGTCTTGGCGAAGGCGGAGCCGATCAGCAGCGAACCAAAGATGAACCACACGCTGGGGTCCATGAAGTCGGTCATGGCCTGGCGGGTGTCCCGGATCAACCACAGGGATTGGAAGACCCCGATCGTGATGGCGGTGATCCCGACCGGAACCACCTCGAAGATCCACCAGATACCGGCCATCAGGAACAGGCCCAGCGCGGCCTTGCCTTCGTGTGTCAGCTCGATCGTTTGGCCGGACGGATCGATCGCGGCCGGCATCCCGGGCAGGTAGAACAGGGTAATGAATACCGCGAGGCCCAACAGGAAGGGCACGAGGCGGCGCGGGTTACGCATCCTCATCGGTGACATTCCTTGTTGCTGATTTGCGGCCTACGATCACGGGGAATTCGAACTCCTCACTCACGCCGGTAATCGGCGGATGAAAGACGAAGCTTTCCAGGCCGGCCGCCGCGAGCATCTGTACGAGCTGCTCGTCGGTCCAGGCCCGGTGGCATTGGACATATCGTTGCACGCCCGGCGACTCCGCGTCCATCACCCAGTGGACATGGATCTCGGTCTGGGCGTCCTCGTCCCAGCCGAATTCCTGCAGCCACAGGTGGGGGCGGTCGCAGAAAACCGAATTCGAGTGCACTGTCCAGTCGGCGCTGTCCTCCTGCACGAAGAGGTCGTAGGGTTGATACTCCAGGATGAACAATCCGCCGGGCACCAGGCATGCGGCCAGGCGAACCAGGAAGTCCGCGGCCTGTCCGGCATCGAAGGAGTGGAACTCGCCGAACCAGAAAGTGATGGCCTCCTGGGGGCCGATCTGTTCAGCGAAATCGGGGGGAAGCGCCGTCAGGTCGGCCGAGAGGAAGCGGCAGTCCAGTTTCTCGGACTCTGCGGTTTCCCGCGCCCAACGCAAGGGTTCGGGGGCGAAGTCGAATCCGACCGAGGGCATACCGCGCCGCGCCTGTTCGTGGCAGTACAGCCCCGGGCCGCAACCGACGTCCAGTACGCGACAGCCGCTGGCCGGTTTGCGCAATCCCTGCGCCACTTCGAGCTGCGCTTCGAGCCAATCGACGTGGGCGTGGATCACGTCGGGGGCACGGCTGGCCATGTGCGTCTCCGGATCCAGATGTACGGCCAGCATCCGCTTGCTGAACTCCGCATCGTTCCAGGGCAGTTGGCTCGGCCCCGCACCCACACGTGGGGGGTGGGGCGATTCCTGCAGACGGTGCAGCAATCCGGTGATGTCGGCTCGTTCGGTCATGGCCTGGCATTTCGAGTTATCCACGTGGCTGTGGACAACCAGTCGGTTGAAAAGAATGACGGTTATCGCGTAGAACGCGGGTATTATCTCTGGATTTCCCGGGTTTTTCCACTCGATTCGCGGGTTGTCCACGAGTTTTTCCCAGGTTGCAGGGGAGTTATCCACCGCCTGTCAACAGGCTTTTCCCCGGCTAAATCGAAAGAATCCAGCGAGGAACTGGAGGGGGGGCGATCCGAGTGGTAAAGTGGGTCGTTCATGGGGAAATCGAACCTGGAATCCTTCGTTTCGGAGCCTGGCGACACCGATTTTTCTCGTCCCGGCAGGGATGGATGTAGATTGTACCGCGAACGGTTTCGCGATCACTGTTTGGCACCCGCAAGGGTATGAAAGTGACACACATGGAAATGCAGCCTCGTCCCGCCGGTCCTTCTTTCGGCTACGACCGCCTGCCCAAGGACCGTCAGCCCCCCTGGAGCGAGGAAGCCGAGCAGGCCATTCTCGGTGCGGCGATGGTCGACCGCGAGTCCGTTGGTCTGGCGCGCGAAAAAATCACCCACGTGGATTTTTACCGCCGCGAACATCAGCTCATTTTCCGCGCCATGTGCCGCCTGTACGAGAACGACCAGGCGATTGATCCGATTACCGTGGCCGACCTGTTGCAGAAGTCGGGCGAGGAATTCCTCGACCTGCCCAAGCACAAGAAGCACGAAAAAGTCGATCTGCTCGAGGTCGTCGGCGGCATGGACTTCCTGATCGACCTGTCGGGCATGATGGGCACCGCGGCGAACGTGATCTACCACGCCGGAATCGTGCGCGAAAAGGCGATGCTGCGGAACCTGATCGGAGTTTCGACGAATATCGCGACCGAGGCGTTCGATGCTCAGGAAGAGGCGTCCGAAATTCTGGACCGCGCGCAGGGCAAAATTTACGATATCAGTGAGGAGTCGCGTTCCGGCGGTTTCACGGGCGTCGATGCGATCGTCCCCGATACTTTCAAGTCCATCGAAGAAGCTTTCCAATCCAAGGACGATGTAACGGGCCTGCGCACGGGGTTCTCCGAACTGGATCGCCGCACCGGCGGCCTGCAACCTTCGGATCTGCTCATTCTGGCTGCGCGACCCTCGATGGGAAAGACGTCCCTGGCGCTGAATCTGGCCTACAACGTCGCTGTCCAGGCGAAACAGGGCGTGGGCGTATTCTCACTGGAAATGTCGCGCGAGCAGTTGGTCATGCGAATGCTGGGCTCGAGCGCGAGCTTCAACCTGCACAACCTGCGCCGCGGCAAGCTGCGCGCCGAGGATTGGCCACGGCTGACGCAGGCCTGCGACCAGTTGGCGCGCGCGCCGATCTACATCGACGATACCTCGGGGATCTCGGTACTGGAAATGAAGGCCAAAGCCAGGCGGCTGAAGATGCAGCACGGTCTGGGTCTGATCATCATCGACTATCTGCAGCTGATGACCGGCGGCGGGAGGCAGGAGAACCGGCAGCAGGAGATCTCGGTCATTTCGCGAAACCTGAAGGGCATGGCCAAGGATCTGAATGTGCCGGTGCTTGCCCTGAGTCAGCTTTCGCGTGGTGTCGAAGCGCGCGGGGACCACAAGCCGATGCTGAGCGATCTGCGGGAGTCCGGCGCCATCGAACAGGATGCCGATGTCGTGATGTTCATCTACCGCGGGGAAGTCTACAACCCGGAGGACCCGTCGCTGGAGAACATGGCGACGCTGATCATCGGCAAGCAGAGGAACGGCCCCATCGGCCAGTTCGATCTGCACTTCCACAAGGAATTCACCCGCTTCGCGGATCTGGCCAGATGAACGTACTGAAGCTGATCGACCTGGACCAGGATCTGCCCGGGCAACGCCGCTTTATCAGCTGCTGGTTGTCGCAGTCCGAGGAGTTCAGTTTCATCGTGGATCCGGGGCCGCCGGCGACGGCCGATCATCTGATCGCCGAGCTGGAAGCGGCCGGGGTCGGAGCGTTGGATTTCGTACTGCTGACGCACATCCACCTGGACCACGGCGGAGCGACGCACGAGATCCTGCGACGATGGCCCGAAGCGAAGGTTGTCTGTCACCGGCGGGGCCGCCCCCACCTGGCCGATCCCGGGCGTCTGTGGCAGGGTTCGTTGTCGGTGTTGGGGCATGCGGCCGAGGTATATGGTCAGCCCGGTCCGGTAGCCGAGGACCACCTCGTCGGATATGACCTGGTGCGGGAGGCCGGGGTCGAAGTGATTCCGACTCCGGGCCACGCGCCGCATCACATTTCGTTTCTGCACGAAGGTACGCTGTATCTGGGCGAGGCCGCGGGCACGTTCTCGACGTTGGGCAAGGGCTCGGACACGGACGAATACTACCTGCGTCCGGCGACGCCACCGCGCTTCTTCCCCGCCGTGGCCTTCGAGTCCATCGAACGGATGATGGCCCTCGATCCATTCCCCGGGCAACTGTGCTTCGCCCACCACGGACGGTACACCGGCGCCCGGATGCAACTGTTGCGCAATGCGCGTGCACAGCATGAAATGTGGTTGGAGACGGCACGTGAAGTCGGTGCGCGGCGCGGGGGATTGCCCGACGAGGAGGACCGACCCGCTCTGGAGGAGTGTTTCGACGCGATCACGGCAGAGTTGCTGCAACGAGACAGGCACTACGCCCGCATCGAAGAGTTGCCCCCGGATCTCCGGATCCGAGAGCAGCAATTCACCCGCCAGACGTTGAGGGGCATGACCGGCCATCTGAGAGCGGCCGACTGATTTTCCAGGCGATGCGTCCGCCGGGAACCAGTGGGTTGTGACTCAATCAGCCCGTTGCATCGCGGCGTGCAGGATCGTGGAAACGGACTTGCCGTCCCGGATTCGTCCGTCGCGCACAGCACGTAGCGCCTCTTCAAACGGCACTTTCAGGACCTCGATCACTTCGTCGTCCTCGTGTGCGGTGCCGACTTCCTTCAGGTCATGGGCTTCGTACAGCCAGATCACCTCGTCGGTAAAGCCGGGAGTGGTGAAGATGGCTCCGAGAGGCCGTAAATCACCTACCTCGTAGCCGACCTCCTCGGCCACCTCGCGGCGGGCGCACTGGTCGGGAGGCTCGCCGTCGTCCAGCTTGCCGGCCGGGACTTCCAGGATCCAGCCGCCCAGCGCGTGGCGATACTGCCGTACCATCAGCACGTCGCCGTTGGGCAGGAAGGGCAGGGCCGCCGCCGCGCCCGGGTGCTTGATGGTCTCCAGCAGGGCGCGCTTGCCGCCGGGCAGGTGGACATCCTCCAGATCGATCTTCAGCAGGGGGCCCTCGTGTACGCGGTCGGTCGTGGCTACCGTGACGCGGGGATCGGGTTCGACTCCATCGTGGACCATGCTTCCTCCCGGGGATCTGGACTCCAGCGGCTGGAATGAAGTGAAGACCGTGACCCTATCGGGAAACAGCATGCCTGATGTGTGTTCGCTTGTCCACCCGGACCTGTCCGATCGCGCCGGCGGTAGACTTCGTACCCCGACGCCCTTATATTCGCGGGCATGATTCAAATGATCCGACAGGTGGGACGGTTCGCTTTGGCGAATCTGGCGGTAGCGGGCCGTGGCTCGTTGCTGTTGTGGGCGATCATCGCCCAGCTGCCGCATGCCTGGTCCCAGCGCCGCGAAATCAGTGAGCAGATGCACATCGTGGCCATCGGGTCGCTGCCGCTGGTCGTGACCACGTCGATTTTCGTGGGCGCTGTCACGGCCGTGCAGGGCGTCTACCAGATGGAAGCCTACGTGCCCATGAAATTCCTGGGTACGATGATCTCCAAATCCGTGTTCATCGAACTGGGGCCGGTGCTGATCGCGCTGGTGGTGGGCTCGCGCCTTTGCGCGAACTACGCCGCCGAACTGGGCACGATGAAGGTGACCGAGCAGCTCGATGCGATGAGCATCATGGCCATCGACCCGGTGCGCTATTTGGCCATGCCGCGTTTCGTGGCCACGGTGCTGATGTTCCCGGTACTCACGGTTTTCGGCGATGCCATCGCGATCGTCGGCGGCTACGCGGTTTCCGTGGCCACGTTGGACGTCACCAGCAGCACCTTCATCGAAGGTCTGCGCATGTTCTACTTCCACAGTGATGTCCTGGGCGGGCTCGTCAAATCGTTCATTTTCGGCGGCATCGTCGCGCTGAGCGGCATCTATTTCGGCATGAACACGCAGGGCGGCGCCGAAGGAGTCGGCACCTCGACCATGACGGCCGTGGTCAGCAGTTGTTTGAGTGTTCTGGTGGCGGACTATGTCCTGGCCATCATCCTTTTCCAGATCCTGTTCCAGAAGTGACGGAGCGAAGTTGAACGACGTCCGCAACACGAAGTACGAGATCCCGGCGGCTCCCGATCAGCGGGTGGCGGATCCGTCCTCGTACCGGGGCATCGTGATCGAGGGCGTTTCGAAGCGATTCGGATCCAAGCAGGTGCTTGAAGACTGCGACCTGCTGATCAGCAAGGGCGAGACCCTGGTCATCATTGGCCGCAGCGGCGAGGGCAAATCGGTTCTTCTGAAGAATATCGTGCGGTTGTTGGAGCCGGATGCCGGAAAGATCTGGATCGAAGGGGACTCGGTCACCGGCTTGCGCAGGAATGACCTGATGGAATTGCGCAAGAAGTTCGGTTTCCTGTTCCAGGGCGCGGCGCTGTTCGATTCGATGACGATCTGTGAGAATGTGGGCCTGATGCTGCAGGAGCATACGAACTGGAGCGAGGAACAGGTCCGCGCCCGTGCCTGTGAATGCCTGGCCATGGTCGGGCTCGAGGGTGCCGAAACCAAGTTGCCCAGCGAGTTGTCGGGCGGTATGAAGAAGCGCGCCGGTCTGGCCCGGGCCATCGTCATGGAGCCGGAGTACATCCTGTACGACGAGCCCACGACGGGCCTGGATCCGATCACGGGCGACGCGATCAACGACCTGATCATCAAGCTGCAAAAGACCCTGGGTGTCACGAGCATCGTCGTGACGCACGATATGCCCAGCGCTTTCAAGATCGCCGACCGGATCGCGATGCTCAGTCGCGGCCGGATCGTCTATACGGGCACTGTCGACGAGGTCCGGACCACCGGGCATCCGATGGTGCGGCAATTTATCGAAGGCAACGCCGAGGGTCCCCTCGGAGCCTTTTGAACGCCTTCTGACCTGGAGACGGGAATGGAAAATCGAGCGAAGGAAATCCAAGTCGGACTCGCAGTGATCCTGGCCTTCGTGTTCTTGATCCTGGGGATGATGTGGTTCAAGAACGTGTCGCTTTCCAGCGGCATGTCCATGTACCAGGTCGATTTCCCCTCGGTCGAGGGCCTGCAGCTGCGGGACCGTGTCCAGGTACGGGGCATTCGGGTGGGGCAGGTCGAGAATTACGCGATCCAGGACGGTTTCGTGCGCGTGGACCTGTCGATCAACGAGAGTGTGAAACTCGGCACGGATGCGCAGGTCTCCCTGGGAACCAAGGGCATTGTGGGTGAGGTCATCATCGAAATCGATCCGGGTTCGGGTGCGGCCGTGCCGGTGGGGCATGTTTTTCAGGGGCGGGCGACGGCGTCGATTGCCGCGATGACCGATGCGGCCGGTAGCGCGTTGACGCAGATGACCGCGCTGGCTGCGAAACTGGATACCCTGATCACCGAGATCCAGTCCGAAGGCCGGGTCGTCGAAACGCTGGAAACAGCGCATGCGGCGGTCGGTCGTATCGATGCGCTGGTGCAGGACAACGAGGCCCGGCTGGGGCGCACGTTGGGACATATGGAGACGGCGTCGCGACAGTTGGCCGCGCTGCTCGAGTCGGGCCAGGTCACCGAGACCCTGGACGATGCGTCGGCGACGATGTCCCGCGCCGACAGCCTGATGGTCAAGTTGGAGGCTTCCGCCGAGCGCCTCGGGGACATTCTGATCAAGCTGGACGAGGGCGATGGTTCGGCGGCGCGGCTGTTGAACGATCCGGGTCTGTACGCGCGTGCCGACTCGACCCTGGAATCGGTGCAACGCCTGACCGAAGCCATGCGCCGCAACCCCAAGCGCTTTTTCAAGGTGAATCTGGTCGATTTCTAGATCGTCTCTGCCGATTGCGCCCTGTTCCGATCCGGGAATGGGGCGTTTTTTTGTAATGAATACCTTAATTCCGGACAATCCGGGCCGATAAATATGCGTCGGTAGTACGGCTGCGCAATCGTTCTCAAGGGCGAGGCGCACCTTTGAAACGCAAACCGGGCGGCGACGATTTCGTGAAATCCTGGATGCAAAAATACAACCTCTACTATGTGCGTTCACGTGAACTGTACGTCGTGATCGGCACCCTGATCGCGGTGTGGACCGCGTTGGTGGGCGTTTCGCTGTGGCGAACCCAGGTAAATCGTGACGGCTTGACGACGAGTCTGGCCGTCCAGCAGGCCGAGCTGCGTTACGCCGAGGACCGGACCCGGCACCTCGAAGGACGGCCATTCGGACACCGCGCAGAGTATGGCAGAACCCATGTCCACTGGCGCGGACTACCGGGCTCATCCGGGCTCAACGCTCCGGACGCCTGGGAGGCGGCAGCGTTGGGCGCGGTGGACGGGTCCCAGGCCGTTACCGATGTACAGACACAATTCGGAGAAAAACAATTGCGTTGGATGGTGCCGGTCTACGATGAGCCGGCCTGCCTCGCCTGCCACCAACCAGGGGAGCGAGCCGACGGGTTGCGGGGAGCCGCCTCGGTCCTGGTGCCGCTGAATGCGATTCTCGCATTCTCGGACCCGGCCTGGAGGCCTCAGATCCATTTCCACCTGATCGCCTGGCTACTTGGTTGTGGTCTATTGGTGATCGGCACGTCTGCCATCCGGCGTGCCATAGGAGAGCGCGACCAGATTTCGGCCAACCTGCAGAGCGTACTGGAAGCGAATGAAGCCATCCTTGAGCAGGTTCCCTTCGGGATAGTGATCGTGGACCGCACCAAGGTCGTTCGTTTCGTAAATCGCTATGCCGAGGAGTTGATCGGCAAGTCGCGCGAGCAGATCATGGGGCAAGTGTGCTCCGGTAATTTCTGTCCGACCGCGGTCGACGCATGCCCCATCCTGGACTTTCACCAGAATGTCGACTCCGCCGAAAGAAAGGTTCTGACTGCCGGCGGCGAAACCATCCCCGTCCAGAAATCGGTGATCCCCGTGCGATGGCACGACGAGGACGTTCTCCTCGAGGCATTCATCGACATCCGGCCGCACAAGAGGTTGCTGGCCGAACAGGAGGCGCTGCTGAACGAGGAGCAGCGTATGACGCGGCTGACCGTCGGGCGCGAGCTGCGGATGGTACAGCTGAAGGAAGAGGTCAACGAGTTGCTGGAGTCCAGTGGCGCGGAACCGAGGTACCGGAACCTCGATGAGCTATCCGAGACGGGGTCTCCCGAGGAGATCACCTTCGACAGCGCGGACCTGAACGGGAGCGGGGTGACCCCGTGAAGCTCCGTCTGACGAGTCATCAGGTCCGTTGGGCTACCATCACTCCGGTGGCAATCGCGTTCGTCGTCGTGCTGTTGGGTACGTTCGTTGCCTTGCAGCAGCGGGAACATGAGGACCTCGATCAATCGAACCGCCATCGGCTCGGAGAGCTGGAATCGTCCTACCAGGCGACCCTGGGCCAGGAATCCATCGTTCTGAAAGAATTCGTCGATTTCATCGTTCAGGGGGACTCCCTGTCCTCCGCGTTCCTTGCGCGGGACCGATCCGAACTGAACCGGCGGATTCAACCCAGCTTCACTCGATTGCGCGACCAGGACCGGGTGACCCACCTCTCTTTCATCACGCCGCAGGGCGAGTGTTTCCTGCGCGCACAGATGCCGGATCGCTTCGGGGACCGGATCCACCGAAGAACCCTGGAGCAGGCCGTCACGGAGCAGCGCTCCATCTCGGGTGTGGAACTGGGAAAATTCGGATCGCTGGCACTGCGGGTTGTGCACCCCTGGGTTCGGAACGGCGAAGTGATCGGCTATGTGGAAATCGGCAAGGATTTGGACGGCATCCTGCCGATCATGCGCCATGCGCTGGCTCTTGAACCGGCGATCTTCGTACAGAAGCGCTTTCTGAGCCGCGAGCCATGGCTGGAGGGCCAGCGGGCTGTCGGTTTCGGAGGGCAATGGTCCCAGTTCCACGACCATGTACTGGTCAGTGGGGACCTTCTCCGCGTGGAAGAGCCGGTACTGGATCAACTGCGCAGCAGCGGCCTGACCGATCTGGAAATCCACCGCTTCATCGTGGGGGTCGGGAATGCAACCCTGGGCGGAGGTATCATTCCGCTGCGGGATGCTGCCGGGATCCGTGTCGGCTCGCTGCTCGGGTACTGGGACGCTACCCCCCTGGTGGCAGCGCACCATCGGGTTTGGGCGCACGTGCTCGGGGTTTCGGGACTCCTGTCCCTGGCGATCCTGACCTTCCTCTGGTTCTATCTCGGAAGCGTCCAGACGCGCTTGAGACATGCCCGGTCCGCATTGCGAGAGACGATCGAGATCCAGCAGGTCAATGCGCGATCCTTGATGGTGAATGAGCGTGAACTGAACCGCGAGGTGCGTGCGCGGCGGCATGCCGAGTCCGAGCTGAAGCAACAGCTGCAGGAACTGGCGGACGCCCGCCGCGCCACACTGAACGTGATGGAAGACATCGACGAGGCACGGCGGACCGCAGTCGAATCGAAACTGGAGATCGAGCGATCCATGGCCGAGGCCGAACGCCTGCGCCGCGAAGCGGTCGAAGCCAGCAAGTCGAAATCCGAATTCCTGGCCAACATGAGCCACGAGATCCGTACGCCGATGAACGGCGTATTGGGCATGACCGAGCTGCTTCAGGAAACCGAATTGAGCAGCCAGCAGCAGGAATATTTGAACGTGATCACCACCAGCGGTGAAGCTCTGCTGAATATCATCAACGATATCCTGGATTTTTCGAAGATCGAGGCCGGCAAGATGGAACTCGAATGTGTCGAGTTTTCCCTCCACGATCTGGTCGAGGGTGTGTGTGATTCGATGGCGGTCAATGCCCAGTCCAAGGGGCTGGAACTGCTCGTGCGGATCCAACCGGACGTTCCGCCGCGTACGATGGGTGATTCCGGCAAGCTGCGGCAGGTGCTGATCAACCTGATCGGCAATGCGTTGAAATTCACCTACTTCGGCGAGGTGCGCATCGATGTCGACCGGATCGGGGAGGCTGAGGGGAAGCAAAAGCTGCGCTTCAGTGTCCAGGATACCGGGATCGGCATTCCTCCCGAGCGCGAAGCCAGCCTCTTCGATGCCTTCAGCCAGGCCGATAGCTCGACGACCCGTCGCTTCGGAGGGACCGGCCTGGGATTGACCATCTCGCGCCGCATCGTCGATCTGATGAACGGGGAAATCGGGCTGAATAGCGAACTGGGCCAGGGCTCGGAATTCTGGTTCACCGGGGAATTCGATTCCGTGGATGGCGCGGCGGAAGCTACGGATCCGGGCAGCGGGAGGCGGGAATCCATCGAGCGCCTTCTGATCGCCACGCCGAATCTTTCGGTGGCCGCGTGGCTGAAAAACCGATTCCGTCCCTATGCTGCGGAGATTGCCGTGGCGGTCGACGGTGAATCGGTCATCGAGGCGGCGAGTGGCGCGGAGGACGGCTCCTGTCCGTGGGATCTGCTGTTGATTGACAGCGATCTGGACGGAAGCGCGTCCGGCGAGATCGGGAGTTGGATGCGGAGTCTGCCGGAATCCGGGCGGCCTCGAGCGATCCTGGCCAAGCCCATCTCCCAGGGTCACAACGCCAGTGCGGACGACGAGTCGCTTTACGACGTGGTGGTCCACAAGCCGATCCGTATCGAGAAACTGCTGGATGCGGCCCTGTGTCCGCCGTCCGCCGAACCGCAGGAGACCGTCGAGGAATCAACGGGCCCGGAGGATTCAGCGAGCGAATTCACGGAAGAAGTCACCGAGGAACTGAGTATCCTGCTGGTGGACGACAACCTGGTCAATCGCAAGGTCGGCCAGGGTATGCTCAAAAAATTCGGGGCCAAGGCGACCGTGGCCGTCAACGGTCTCGATGCCGTCATGATCCTCGAGCGCATTCGCTTCGACGTGGTGCTGATGGATATCCAGATGCCGGAGTTGGATGGCTACGCAGCGACCCTGAGGATCCGCGACCCCGAATCCACGGTTCTGGATCACGACGTGCCGGTGATCGCGATGACCGCCAACGCCATGGAAGGCGACCGCGAGAAGTGCCTGGGCGCGGGCATGGACAGTTATGTGGCGAAACCGGTCAAGCTGGACAAGCTGAAAGAGGCGTTGGCCGAAGTGCTGGATCCGGATCGTCCTCCTCGTCCGTCCTTTGATCAGTTCCACCATCCGAGCCAGGTGGCCGAACCGGTGGGCGAATAGTCGCCGATACGAATTGCGAGGTGTGGCGGTCTTGCCGCGCCGGTTGTAATTTCCCCGCGATTGTTTCATATTCCGACCTTCGCGAATCACGCGCGCAGCGCGCCGACGGGCGTGCGGCCCCCTTCCACCGTCGAGGAATGACCATGGCGTACGATCCCGGATCGCTTGAACCCCGCTGGCAGCAGTACTGGCAGGACCACAATACGTTTGCTGCCGAGAACGGCGGCGACAAGCCGAAGTACTACGTGCTGGACATGTTCCCGTACCCGTCGGGCAATGGTCTTCACGTCGGCCATCCCGAGGGCTACACCGCCACGGACATCGTCTGTCGTTACAAGCGCATGCGCGGCTTCAACGTCCTGCATCCGATGGGCTGGGACAGTTTCGGCCTGCCGGCCGAGAACCACGCCATGAAAACGGGCACGCACCCGGCGATCACGACGAAAAAGAACATCGCGAATTTCAAGCGCCAGCTGATGATGCTCGGCTTCAGCTTCGATTGGGACCGTGAGGTCGCCACCTCGGAACCCGATTACTACCGCTGGACGCAGTGGATCTTCACCCTGCTGTACAAGAAGGGTCTGGCCTACGAGGGCGAGATGGCCGTCAACTGGTGTCCGGCGCTGGGCACGGTACTGGCCAACGAAGAAGTGAAGGACGGCCTGAGCGAGGTCGGCGGCCACGAAGTCGTGCGCAAGCCGATGAAGCAATGGATGCTGCGTATTACGCAGTATGCGCAGCGCCTGCTGGACGATCTCGAGGGGCTGGACTGGCCCGAGTACATCAAGGATCTGCAGCGGAACTGGATCGGTCGCAGTGAAGGCGCCGAGGTTGATTTTGCCGTCGAGGGCCACGACAAGAAGCTGCGGGTCTTTACCACGCGTCCGGATACCCTGTTCGGCGCCACGTACATGGTCCTCAGTCCCGAGCATCCGTGGGTGGCCGAGCTGACGACCGCGGACCAGCGCGGCGCTGTCGAGGCCTACCTCAAGGAGGCCGCCGGCAAGAGCGACCGCGACCGTCAGATCGCCAAGGAAAAGACCGGCGTGTTCTGTGGTGCGCACGCGATCAATCCGGCCAACGGGAAGCAGATCCCCATCTGGATAGCCGATTACGTGATGATGGGCTACGGCACCGGCGCCATCATGGCCGTACCGGCCCAGGACGAGCGCGACTGGGAGTTCGCCAAGAAGTTCGACCTGCCGATCATTCGTACCGTCCAGACCCCCGGCGATTGGCCGGACGAGGCTTTCACCGGCGACGGTGTGGCGATCAACAGCGACTTCCTGGACGGCCTGGGCGTGGCCGAGGCCAAGGCCAGGATGACCGACTGGCTGGTGGAGAAGGGCCTGGGCGAGGCCAAGATCAACTTCAAGCTGCGCGACTGGCTGTTCTCACGGCAGCGCTACTGGGGCGAGCCCTTCCCGCTGCTGCATCTGGAGGACGGCACGACCCGCGTCATGGAGCCGGACGAACTGCCCCTGACCCTGCCCGAGGTCGAGAAGTACGAAATCGCCGGCACCGGCGAGGGTCCGCTGGCGACGATCGACGAGTGGATGAACACCACCGACCCGGTCAGCGGCCAGAAGGCCCGCCGCGAGAGCAACACCATGCCGCAGTGGGCCGGCTCGTGCTGGTACTACCTGCGCTACATCGATCCGCGCAACAGCGAGAAGGCCTGGGACGAGGACCTCGAGAAGTACTGGATGCCCGTCGATCTGTATTTGGGCGGCACCGAGCACGCCGTCCTGCATCTGCTGTACGCCCGCTTCTGGCACAAGGTCCTGTTCGACCTGGGCCTGGTCTCGACCAACGAGCCGTTCCAGAAGCTGCGCAACCAGGGCATGATCCTGGGCGAGAACGGCGAGAAGATGAGCAAGAGCCGCGGCAACGTCGTCAACCCCGACGACGTGATCGCCGACCAGGGCGCCGACTCGCTACGCCTGTTCCTGATGTTCCTGGGTCCGCTGGAGCGCGACAAACCCTGGAACAGCGAGGGCATCGAGGGTGTGCGCCGCTTCCTGGAGCGCGGCTGGCGATTGTTCTTCGATGACGAGACGGACGAACTGCTATCCGCAGTGCAGGATGTCGAGCCCGATGAGGCGACGCTGAAGGTGGTGCACAAGACGATCGATACGGTCACGAACCTGACCGAAGAGCTGCGGTTCAATACGGCGATCAGCCAGCTGATGGTCTTCGTCAACGAGATGTCGAAGATGGAGGTGCGCTCGCGCGCGGCGCTGGAAGATTTCGTACGGCTGATGAGTCCGTACGCTCCGCACTGGGCCGAGGATGTGTGGCACCGCTTGGGACACGAGGGCGGTATCTCTTATGTCGCGTGGCCCGTCGCCGACCCGCAGTACCTGGTCGAGGATACCGTCACGATCGTGGTGCAGGTCATGGGCAAGGTGCGAGACCAGATCGAGGCGGCGGCCGATGCGTCGAAAGACGATATCCTGGCGCAGGCGACTTCGACGGAGAAGATCCGGCAGTGGACCGAGGGCAAGCAGATCGTGAAGCAGATCTATGTGCCGGGGAAGCTGGTGAATCTGGTGGTGAAGTAGATACGTAGGCCGGGTTCCGTTCACCGCCCGCGCCGACCGGCGCGAACGCTGTTGCACCGCGTCATCCGCGAGAACCTCGAGACGTATCTGGCCGGCGGAGAACGTGGAACTGACGAGTTCGAGCGGGATCCGCTCCTCGTCGAGGCAGCCTTCCGCAACTACCTGGATTGCGGCCTCCTGGCGCACGGGTTTTGCCGCGCTCTCTGTCCGTCCTGCGCCACTCGGCGTCGCTCTCAACACGCTCTACATCTGGATCAGGAAGGCTCAGACCAGCCCCACAGTTTTGAGATTGCCGTGGGGGATTGTTTTTGGCGATCGGGATTTCGACGGATGAAATTTCCGCAAAATAACTAGACTAATATGGTATAGTTATGGGGTCGAATCTCATTTCGCGCGGCTGAGCGCGGACTCGGGGGTACTGACGCATAAGATGCTGATGTTGAAATAGTCCGTCTCTCTTTTCAGATAATGACCAACCGGTCGCCAAACCTCCTGAGGTTTGGCGACCGGATGGATCGATCTATGAAAAGAGATGCGGACTACTTCAATAGCGTCATACGTCTCGTTTGCACAAAATCTCCGGCCTCGATCCGGTAGAAGTACACCCCAGTAGCCACGGCCTGCCCTTGTTCGTTGCAACCCCGCCAGTTCGATTCATGTTGACCCGGTTCGGTAAGTCGACCATCGACCAAGGTAGCGATCAGGTGACCGCGGATATCATGAATCGTCAGCGTGACCCGGGTGGCCTGAGGCAACTCGTACGAGATCGTCGTCATCGGATTGAAGGGATTAGGATGCGCAGCGGACAAACGGAAGACACGAGGCAGGTCTTCGGTATCGTATACCGCTGAAGTGAATTCCCCCGCCTCGATCGTAAGAATCTCGTCGACCGCGGTCACTGCGTGAGAAGACGTTTCGCCCCACGGCCAGACGACCTCGAGCGCATCGACATGATCAGTAGAACCCAACCCAAAATGGGCTTCGATCGCGTTCTGGGACCACATACCCCGGTTGGAACCAATCTCACGAATCTGCTGGGTCGCTCCGGTCACGATTCGAACCCGGGCACCGATACAAAGCGTATTGTTGACCCAATCGGACATGGGCGCAGGCGCGCGTAGACGAACGGTGAGCCAGTGGTTCCCCGTGCTCTGCTCGTTTCGTAGTAGGCGGTTTTCTGCACCGTAGTTCCCCATCAGCAGATCTGGGTCCCCATCTCCGTCTATGTCGCCGACCGCGGCGCCCAGGCTTGGGCCTCCATCGGCCACAACACCCGTCGCAACATCTGTGAACACCCCTCCGCCTCCGTTTTCGTAAAGGCGATTCGGGGCGTCGAATTGCGTCAGGTAGAGGTCCAGGTCGCCGTCCAGGTCATAGTCCAACCAAACCCCACTTTGGCCGTGTTCGATATCGGCCATGACTCCTGGCATCGGAGTCAATGCGATGTCGCCCACGCTATGGCCCTCGTTGTGAAAGAGTACGTTCTCTCCATCCGCGTTCGTCAAATACAGGTCGAGCCAGCCATCGTTATCGTAATCGCCCCATGCGGCACCCTGACCATGAGCACTCGTCGCCAGCGCTGCCGTCGTGGCATCAGCGAAGTGGCCTCCGCCGTCGTTGCGCAGCAGGACGTTCGGCGTGTCCCGGGTGATCACGTAGCAATCCGGATCACCATCATTGTCCACATCGCCCCACGCTGCTCCCAGCGACGTACCAGCAACCGCAAGATCTCCCGGATCGACCTCGACGAATCCCTGTCCATGGATCTTCCGAAACATGCGATCTGGACCGTCGAACACCGGAACATGCAGGTCCAACATTCCGTCGCCATCGTAGTCGATCCATGAAGCTGAGCGGACTCTGTCCCCTGCGCACGCCAGCAGTTCGCTTGTGATGTCCGTAAAGTCGGGGTAGCTGTTCTCGAGCAACACTTTCTCTGAATCCGGAGCCAATTGTCCGATGAAGATCTCGGGTAGGTAGTCGACGTCGACCGTTCCGAACACGAGGCTGGTCGCGGTGGCAACCTGATCGAGCGGAGTTCCTGTGATCCGCAAAAAGCTGGTGCCGGAGTCGTTCGCAAAGATTGATCCGGTCGCCGTACCCCAACTCGCCCAGGCTGGATCGGGATCGCCGTCGCCATCGACATCGACCAAAGCGACACCTGTTGTGTAGTCGGCTGAAGTCATCTCGGCCGTGGCGATGTCGACCCATTGAGGTGTGTTGCAGGCGACGCCGAGCGCTCCGATCCTACCGCATCCGGGGTTGTTTTCCGCCGCGCATGGGCTACTGGACATCAAATTCAGGTCGCGCTCGACCAGATTGCAGAACATCGGGTCGAGTTGGAGATTGCCGCCAATGCCTGCAGAGTTTTCGATGTAGCCGACCCAGTCTCCTCCCTCGTTGCCGAATATGTTTGTACAAGAGATCTCCGGAGCTTCGCTGTCCGGATCGTCGTACACCAGAATTGCACTTCCGATCAGATTTCCTACCAATAGGCAATTGCGAATGGGCATCAAGCTGGGAACATCGAGCCTTTCGATATCGATCGCCGCTCCGATCGGGGACGAATTGCCCACGAATGTGCTGCCGGTAAACTCCACCGATTGCGATCCGGAAACGTAGACCAGAAAAGCACCCCCCTTCGGGGACGAGTTGTCGGCAAACACACTACCTGCGAATGTCGCCCCATCGCCATAGAAATGGATTCCACCCGCAGCAAACGACGCCGTATTGCCCACGAGCGTGCACCCAAGCACATCGAACTCGCTCAAATGGGACACATAGATCGCCCCGCCTCGAAACGCGCTATTGTTTTCGAAAACACAATTCTCGAATAATGGATCCGTCAGCTTGTCCGCCTTCGACGTATCGATCTTCCTCTTCGATTCGCCGTTGCTGTTACAAAAACCACCACCCAGGTCGCTAGCGATGTTGTTCTTGAATGAACATGCGAAATAGGAATTGGACTGCTCCCAATACTCGTAAACGGCACCCCCTCGAGAAGCAGAGTTTCCTTCAAATACGCACTCTGCAAAAGCACCACGGGTCAACCACTCATTGCTGATTGCACCCCCTTGAGGTGCTTCACTGTCCAGGAATACACAATTTTCGATCTGCGGACCGGAACGTATGCAGGATGCAATGCAACCACCGCTACTACTGGCCGTGTTCTCCAAAAACTCGCAATCGATAATCTTTGGAAATGCGCGATCGAACCATGTCCAGTAGTCTGCGCTCCCGCAACAGATCGCCCCGCCACGACCCTGCGCGTGGTTACCGATGAACCGGCAGTTATTTACCACCGGCGAGGTGTCGATATCTTCGCCATTTCCGCCGACCCAGATGCCTCCGCCATCGCCAACGCTGTAGGCGTTGGATATCGTGACACCCTCCAGCACCGCCGTGCTGTCTTCTCCGCTGTGAAACCAGAAGCCCCGGTGGGGATCGGCTGCGCTTGCCTGGCAATCGATGACGCACACTTCGGGATCCCTCGACGCCGAACGTACGGTTATTCCCTTTCCATGATAGAGAATGTCCCGGTTGCCGGCGCCGGTATAGGTACCATCCATGATCAATACAGTGTCGCCTTCGGCCGCCGAGTTGATTGCGTATTGGATCGTAGCGAATGGATGCTCAGCGGTACCCGGATTGGCGTCGTCCCCCTCGGTGGAGACGTAGACGATCGGGAGCGGATCGGCACTGTTCTCCGGATAGTGATTGGGATCATAGTCGTCAAACTCGACGATGTACCCATAACCCAAATCATGGGGCGAGGCATGAGGGTCATAGGGGGGCAGCCCCATACCGGTCAAACTGTAGGTGCCCCATGCAAAGCGAAGGACTTCGCCTACCGGCCCCACAGCATGCGCATCCGGTGTTACGGTATAGGTACCGACTTCTCCCGTAATCCATTGCTCCGTTGTCGTAACGACGTAGGGAGCGAACATGGGAGTGGGACTGATCACCTCGGTTACGGTAGACCAGCCGCCCAAGTGTAACTTGTCACAGCCAAAGCCTTCGAGGAGATCGCAAACCAGATCCGGCAGCTGCATGATGAAGTGATGTTCTTCGGCGCTGGTGATTGTCGCCAGATGGCCGTCCCTACCCAAATGATGCATCAGTTTCGCCAGCGAATCGGCCTCGGCCCACGTCATACCGCCGTCTTCAAATGGAGTTTCGGCAGCACTTACGATGGCGTAGTAGTGGCCGTTACCGCCTTGAGCGACGGGCCACTCAACCGGGACAACGTCAAACGCCGTAACCGGTGGCACATCCCGCGCAGTAGAGATTCCGGAAACAATCAGTAGCAGGAAAGCAATGTAGACAGCGAGTTTCATCGGCCTCCTCCAATTCGGTCATGGAGGACGACATATGACATACGGCGTCATATACGAGCGTCGTCCGAAACTATCAGGGACATATTGAGAAATCGGAAGGGCGAGGGTATCGAAAGTACCACGAATTGCAGGGCGCCTCAATTGCTTTCGTTTTTCGGAGCAATCAGGAGTGTACTTACCTCTCTTATTCCGACATCTCAGACGACGTGAGCGAGGTCGGCGGTATACTTCGGCGCGGTCGGAATTCGTCGCACAAGACTCGCGGTGGTCTGTGGATTGGCTGCCGACCTGGCGGGCATCACGGCGGCGATCCTGGTCAGCTATCTCTTGCCGGGCTGATCCCGGCGGCTAACATCGTCTTCGCGAAAGCCTTTGAATGGCAACTCAACTTCTCGTACTATGGCATTCCCTCGCCCACGGCCATGGTCCGAATCGATGATTCGAGCCGGGCACGCAATCAACCGGTTCCGCGCGCACAAGCACCGCGGCGTTTGGCTTGAGTTCGCATCGGCCGCGCACTTCCAGGGGGTACCACCGTGTTCCGTTCCCGACGTTTTATTTCGGTCATCTTCGTGTCGTGCCTGCTGGCGACTTCTGTGGCACTGGGTGCCGAGTCCCTACAGCGCGGAGGTTCCGGCTCGATGCCCGCTCCTCAGAAAAGCATCGCCGATACCGAGCGCATCATCCACCTGCTGGCGGATCAGGAGCGCCCGTACATCTACGCCGTACAGGACGGCATCAATGTTGAGGATCCGGACCAGTTGCTGATCATCAGTACGGATACCGATGAGATCGTCAGCACGATGCAGATCGGGGTTCGCACGACCGACCTGACGATCAACTACCCCGAGAAGCGGCTCTACCTGACGGACTGGCGCAATAACGCCACGCGGGCCATCGATTTGGAGATCCAACAACTGGTGGACATCCTGAACCTGGGCACGGACGTCTACAAGCTGAACGCCGGGCGTGCCGGACGCATCTATTACGAACAAGAGGATCAGTGGATCAATATTGTTGCGGTCAATAGTGCGGCCGGATCCACTATCAGCACCACCTTTGTGCGAGAGGGCGACGGTGAAGTCGATCCCACGGGCAACTACTACTACCACAGCGACAACAATTCTTCGGGTGCTACGCTACACAAGTACGACATCTCCGGAGACGGTTTCACCGAGATCGCCGAAAGCGCCGTTCATGCCTACGGCTCGCGAAACCTCGTTCTGAGTCCCGACGGGACTCGTCTGTTCTGGAAGAATGGCGTCATCTTCGACACCGACCTGAATGAACTGGGTTCGCTGGAAGACGAGATCTACGAATCCACCTACGGAGGCGACTACGCCTTTTCCTCGACGATGGTGTACAACGCCAACACGTTGGCACCGGTCGCACCCTTGCCATCGGTCTCAAGAGTGATCGCCGTCTCCGGAAACCAGGAAAAACTGTACTACTACGACGAGTCGGTGCAGCAGATCGAGGTTATGGCTAGCGATACGTTCGCTGCCCTGCCGAACGAGGCCCTGATTCCCGAGCCCTCGAACGAAACGACCATCGTGACTCCGTTGGCGGCTCTGGCATGGGAAACCCAGCCCGCCGTTCTGCGCTACCAGGTCTATTTCGGCACCGACGCGAATGCCGTGGCCGCAGCCACCCTGGAATCACCGGAGTACCTGGGAGAGGTTACCGGTGGCTCCATCGACCTGAACATCTTGTTGGAAATGGCGACGCAGTACTACTGGCGCGTCGACTCCGTCGGTCTGGCCGAAAGCCGCATCGGCGAGATCTGGTCCTTCCAGACTGCCCCGTTCGAGATCGATCCGCGCGCCCTGGCGCTGGACGCCGTGCGCAACTCGCGGCCGCAAACGGTAACGATCGAGCTTGAGGCCGACCGGTCGATCAGTCAGTGGACCATGAGCGAGGACCTGCCCTGGGTCGACGTCGACCTGCATGCCGGGCGAACGCCCGCAGTTTTGACCGTCACGTTGAAAATCACGGACTACCCGACGGGAACTCTCAATGGATTGCTACACTTCGTCTCCGGTGCGCGCGAGTTCGATTTTCCCATCGAGTTGAACATCGTGGATTTGAGTATTTCCAAGATGCTGGCGGACCCCGCCCGGCCCTACATCTATGCCCTGCAGACCGGCGCCAGCCCCGAGGATGAATCGCTGCTGCTGTTCATCGACACCAAAACCGAGAACATCGATCGCGCCCTGCCCATCGGCTTCGGCGCCACCGATTTGACGGTCAACCAGGGCGAGGCCAGGCTGTATGTCAACAACTGGGGGCATCCGGAAACGCGAGTCGTCGACCTTGAGACCTGGCAGCAGTTGCCTTCGCTCGCACTGGGCCAGGATGTCTACCGCCTGAACGCCGGGCGACCGGGACGCCTGTATGTCGAAGAGGACAATCAATGGATCGATGTTACCGCCATCGACACGGAATCCGGCGCCGAAGTGGCCGTCACACGCGAACGTGAGGGCGATGGCGAGGTTTCACCGAACGGCAATTTCTACTACCACTGCACCAATGGAATCTCGAACGCCCACATCGCGAAGTACGACATCTCGCAGGATCAATGGTTTGAACTGGGCCAGAGCGAAGAGCACCCCTACGGATCGCGCAACCTCGTCATGAGTCCTGACGGATCCCGGCTGTTCTGGAAGAACGGCTACGTCTACGACGCGGATCTGCACGAGATCGGGTATCTCAGCGCCGAGATCTACGCGACCTCCCGCCACGGCGAGTTGGCCATGTCGAGCTCGCGCATCTATGACGTCGAGAGAGGGACTTCGATCTATTCGTTGCCGTTCAGTACGAGCGTTATGGCCGTCGCCGGTGACCAGACGAAGCTGTTTCTATTCGACGATGGCGCCCACGACCTGGCGGTGATTCCGATGAGCGAGATTGCCGACTTGCCACCGGCCGGGTTGAATCCGCAGCCGGCGGACGGCGCGATCGTAGTGTCCCCACTGCCCCGCCTGGCTTGGAACGTCGACCCGGTCGCGGTCGGCTATCAGATCTACTTTGGTGCCGATTCGAGCCGTGTTGTCGGCGCCACGACCGATTCGGCCGAGTACCTGGGCGAAGTCACAGAAACCTCGATCGAATTGACCGACCCGTTGCGGCTGGCGGCTCGCTACTTCTGGCGCATCGACACCATCGGATATGGCGGCACGGAAACCGGGGCGGTCTGGTCGTTCCAGACGGCGCCGATACGGATCGAACCCACGCAGGCCACACTGACGGCCGTGAGGGGCTCGATCCCGGAGGCGATTGAACTTCAACTGATCGCCGACCGCTCGATCGACCAATGGAGTCTCAGTGAGGATATTCCCTGGTTGGAGGCCGACCTGAGCAGTGGTACGACCCCGGCCGGCCTGACGTTGAGCCTGAAGATCACCGACCTGCCCAATGGGCACTACGCGGGCGACCTGGTATTCACTGCCCGAGCAATGGAGTTCGTCGTTCCCATCGCATTGAACGTGATCCAGATGGACCTATTCAAGATGCTGGCGGACCCCGAACGTCCGGTGGTCTACGGACTTCAGCAGGGCAACAGCACGACCGAGGACGCCTACCTGCACTTCATCAATCCCGAAACCGAGAACGTGGAGCGCACGATTCCGATCGGGTCGAACGCCACCGACATGACGATCAACCGCGGCGAAGGGCGCCTGTACGTCAATAACTGGCTGCGCGGTTTCACCCGGGTCGTCGACCTGGAGACACGGCAGCAGCTCGCGCCGTTGGATCTGGGTGCGGATGTCTACAAGCTGAACGCGGGACGGCCCGGTCGCCTTTACGTCGAAGAAGAGGATCAGTGGGTCGACATCAACTGTATCGACACGGCCACCGGTGAAACGGTCGCCCGGCAGCACGCCCGAGAGGGCGACGGCGAGATCGACCCTACAGGCAACTACTACTACCACTGCGACAACAATATCTCGAACGCTCACATCACGAAGTACGACATCTCGGATGATTCCTTCACGCAAATGGCCGAAAGCCTGGAGCACCCCTACGGCTCGCGCAGCCTGCTGCTGAGCGCCGACGGCACTCGCCTGTTCTGGAGAGGCTACGTCTACGATGCCGATCTGAACGAGTTGGGCCAAATAGCTGGCAACGTGGTTGCGACGAGCCTGCACGGGGATTTGGCATTTACCTATGACGGCGTCTTCAACACCCATACCGGCAGCCAAATCTACACCTTGCCGTTCAGCAGCGGGGTCCAAGCGGTCTCGCCTGACCAGGCCAAGCTTCTGATCTACGATCACCAACAGGCACGAGTGCGATACATTCCGATGAGTGAAATCGCCGATCTTCCGACCCCGGGCCTGAATCCGGATCCAGCCGACGGAAGTACCGTCGTGCTCCCGCGCCGCGAACTGACGTGGGATCTGGATCCGTTGGCGATCGCCTACCAAGTCTACTTCGGAACCGATTCGACGGCGGTCGCCGAAGCGACACCCGATGGTCCCGAATACCTGGGCGAGCTTGCTACCTCGCACATCGACCTGGTGGCCGAGCTGGAACTGGGCGCGACCTATTTCTGGCGCGTGGACATGGTCGGTTTCGCTGGAACCGTCCAAGGAGCCGTCTGGCATTTCGACGTCGCACCGCTGGTGATCGACCCGAATAGTCTGGATTTCGCGGCGGTCGAGGGCACGTCCCCGCTCCCGTTGTGGCTAGCGATTTCGACCGACGGCGAAACGGCAGAGTGGTCCGTCAGTGAGGAAATCGAGTGGCTCAGCCTCGGTCAATCCAGCGGCTCGGCTCCCGATTCGCTGCGAATCGACTTGGATGTCAGTGGCCTACATTCCGGCGAATACACTGGCACGCTGCGTTTCGAATCGGGCGAAGCCACCTTCGACGTTTCCATTCGAATGCGGTTGATCCAGATGGATGTCTCGAAGATGTTGGCCGACCAAACTCGGCCCTACATCTACGCCCTGAACCCAGGCAGTGGCGGCTTCGAGGACGCCTTCCTGCTATTCATCAACACCGAGACCGAGAACATCGACCTCTCGCTCCCGATCGGATCGAACCCGACCGACCTGACGATCAACTACGGCGAGGGCCGATTGTACGTCAGCAACTGGCAGCGCGAGTTTACGCGGGTCGTCGATCTGAACACTCATCAGTTGTTGGAACCGTTGGCGCTTGGTTCGGACGTCTACAAGCTGAACGCCGGCCGCCCCGGCCGCATCTACTTCGAGGAAGAGGACCAGTGGCTCTATATCCACTGCGTAGACTCCGCAACAGGCGAGACTCTGGCCACGACGCGGGTCCGGGAAGGAGACGGCGAAGTCGATCCGACCGGAAACTACTACTACCACTGTGGCAACAACTCGACCGGGGCTCATCTGACAAAATACGATATCTCAGACGATGTCTTCGTTGAATTGGCCGAAGGCCCCGACCGAGCCTACGGCTCGAGAAACCTGGTGATGAGCGCCGACGGTACCCGCCTGTTCTGGAAGAACGGCTACATCTACGACTCGGACGTGAACGAGTTGGGCCGTTTGGGGCAGGAAATCTACGCCACGACACGGCACGGAGAGTTCGCCTTCTCGGCCACGACCGCTTTCAATGTGGCCACCTTCGAGCCGATCTACACGATGCCGACGGAGTCGTCGATTCTGGCCGTGGCCGGCGACCAGAAGAAGCTCTTCCTGTTTAACGAAGGGCTGCGCCGCATCGAGGCCATCCCCATGGACCTGATCGGCCAACTCCCGAACCTCGAACAGCAACGAATTCCCGCGAACGGCAGCACGGTTTCGCCCCGCCTGGAGACCCTGGCCTGGGATTCCGATCCGCAAGCCACCGCCTACCGGGTTTACGCCGGAACCGACTCGACCGAGGTAGCAGGTGCCACTGAGAACTCGCCGAGCTACCTGGGCGAATTCGACGAGCCGACGCTGAACCTGACCCAGCCGCTGGCTTTGGGCGCCACCTATTTCTGGCGCGTGGAGAACGTACGTTACGCAAGCACGGGCGTGGGCGACGTATGGAGCTTCCATGTATTCCCACTATCAGTGAACTGGGACCACCTCGATTTGATGATGCCGCTGGGCTCGGATCCCATCGTACGCAACCTGACCATCGGTGAGGAGGCCCTGGTCGGGGTTTCGGATTGGGAATTGGAGGAATCGACGGACTGGCTCACGCCCAACATCGACTCGGGCTCGGCTCCTTCAAGCGTCGAGCTGTCTTTCGATATCAGTGGTCTGGCGGCGGGTCAGCACCAGGGCTCGGTCCAGCTATCGGCCGCAGGACTGGACCTCGAGTTGCCGGTCTCCATCGAGATCGTCGAGCTGTCCCTATCGATGCTGATCTACGACGAGGTGCGGCCCTACCTGTACGGCTTGCACCCCGGCAGCGGGACCGATGCCGATGCGTTGTTGGTGGTCTACGATACGCAGCAGCAGAAAGTCGAAAGACTGATCCCCATCGGGTCCAACCCGACGGACATGGACATCAATTATTTCGAGAACCGACTCTACGTGACCAACTGGCAGCACGACGAGACACGAGTCATTGATCTGCTGACGCTCACTGAACTTCAGCCCCTGCTGCTGGGTAACGATGTCTACCGCCTCAACGCCCTGGGCTACGGCCGGGTGATCACAGAGGAAGCCGAGGGATGGGTTCAGGCTCGGATCTTCGACACGACAACCGGCGCCGAAGTGACATCCTTCCGCACCCGCGAAGGGGACGGTGAGGCTACCTACGGAGGATTGTTCTACTATCATTCCGAGCAAAGCGAAAGCACCCCTTATCTGCGTAAATACAATGTCTCGACAGTCCCGCCGACGGCGGTTGCCACGGTCGGCGGTCACCCGGCCGGGTTGGCTCACCTCGTGCTTTCTGGGGATGGTTCACGGCTCTTCTGGCGCGGACGGGTCTTCAGCGACAACCTGATCGTACTGGGCGATCTGGGCGCCGAGATCTATGCCACCAACCGCACCGGCACCTGGGCGATCGGCTCAAATTCGTTGTTCGATGTCAATTCCCTGACTGCCGTACACGAATTCGACGATGCGAGCACGGTGGTGGCCGCGAGTCCCGACTTCACCGAGATCTATCGGTTCAATGAGGCGACGCACCGCATCGAGCGTTTCGAACCGGGCTACCTGGGCACGGCAACGTGCGATCTGAGTGCACAGCGCAGCGGCCGGGAAGTCGAGATCGCCTGGACGACCGAGGGCGCCGGCCCCGGAGCCACCTTCACGGTATTGCGCGAGGTCGATGGCGCAGAGAGAACGCCGGTGGTCTCGCTCTCAGGTTTGAAGAGCTCCGAGTACCGAACCGTGGACGAAGGAGCCCCCTACGGCGCCTGCGCTTACTGGCTGGAGATCTCTCACCCGGATGGAACGACGAGTCTGTATGGACCGGCCAAAATTGAGGCCGTGCCCATTGTGTTCGGGCTGGGCAGCAACTACCCCAACCCATTCAACCCGACCACTACGGTTCAATACACCACGACCCGCAACGGCCGCGTGCAATTGAAGGTATTCGATCTGCGGGGCCGGTTGGTGCGGTCGCTCGTGGACGAAAAGCAGGACCTTGGGTGGCATGAAGCCATCTGGTACGGACGGGATGACCGCGGGCAGTCGGTGAACTCGGGTGTCTATTTTGTGCAGTTGATCACGACGGAGGGTTCGCGGACGCGGAAAATCACCTTGCTGAAGTAGTCCGTCCCACGACATCACAGAGGCTCGAACGCAGGCGGGCGAACCGATTGGGTCGCCCGTCCACTTTTGGAGTGGGCGACTGGCCGAATCTGGATCAGACGGTCGGTGCGGCGGTCTGTCCTCGATACTACCGGAGATGCCGGCCACTGCGCCCCCACCGGAATCCGGTTACGAGCAGCCGACCAATCCAGGGATGAGAAGGATGAATACGGGCAACAGAATACGAACGGACCGCTTCACGGCACACCTTCCCAATTGGGAGTTGATTTGGGCGCGATTGGCGAGTTCGCAGGGCGGACGCACAGTATCAGGGATGAATGGATAGCACCAAAAAAAGGGGCGGCAGGAGCCGCCCCGAAGTCGAATTTGCGGTCTAGCGTACGACGGCGACCTTCCGTTGCTGCACCTCGTCCCCGCTGCGCATGCGCAGGAAATAGGTGCCCTGCGGAACGCGGCGACCGTTGGCATCGCGGCCGTCCCAGGCCACCTGGCCGCTCGACTGCGTGCCCTCGACCAGGCGCTTGACCAACCGGCCCCGCACGTCGAAGACATCCAGCTGCACCGGTCGTTGCGGAGCGCCGGCAAACGAGATCATCGTGCGCTCGGACATTGGATTCGGGCCGGCGCTCAAGTGGCGCTCGGCAGCGAAAGAGTCGCCGACCGCGGTGGGACCACTGCCGGAAACGGTGAACACGCAGTCCAGTCCCGCTTCGGCGGCGGCGTAGTCGGGGAAGAATACCCCCTCGAATCCCACGTAGACGGAGGTCGCGAAAGTGTAGGTACCGGCCGGCAGGGTGCCGCTGTAGTTCAGCAGCAGGCTGCCTTCGCCCCACCAGGAATCCGACCAGACGATATTGCCGAACTCATTGAAAATGTACATGTCGGCCGACCCACCGCCGTTGGCATCGGCCGAGCCGTTCAGGTTCCAGGTATGCTCCGAATCCAGCGAGAACTCGAAATCGAAATAGGACGAGGCGAAGCAGTAACCGGACCATTGATCCTCGAAGATCTCGGCTTGGCCGTAGACGTAGCATTGGACCAACAGCGTATCCGGGCCGATGGTCGAGTACTGTGTGGCTTCGGCATCGGCGTAGCCCTGGTCCTCGAAGGCGGACGCGTACAGGCTGCTGTCAAAAGGAAGGAAGTCGAATGCTTCGTCATACTGGCTGTCGCCATACGAATTACCCGAGGTTTCATCATAGAGTTCTGCGGTGGCGTCCGAAGAACGCGACTGGTTGATGGGAACCATCTGGGCGCCGGCCGAGGCCGTCAGAAGTAAACTCAGGATCAAAAAAGGCAGGAACCATCGGCGCAGCATATCAATCCCTCCAAGGTTGATGAATGATGCCGGACTTGAATTCGAGTCCAATAGAATACCATAATAGTCATGTTTTTGCACGTTTAGAATTGAGTGGGATCAACTGGTGCCGTAACCTATTGAGATCATGAAATTAACGACCTCAGTAATCCTGATCGCAGTCCGGTGACGAGTACCGCCGGGGCTGAGGCTCCGGTGGGCGCCTACCTATCCTCGCTGCCGCGGGTCGAAGCTGGCGCCGTCGGCTGGTCGGCCGACGCCGCAGGCGGAGTTCGAATTCAACCAGGACGCTGGAGTGGGCGACCGGCCTGATCTGGATCAGACGGTCGGTGTGACGGTCTGTCCTCGACGGGGCGGTATGGGGCTCCCGAGGCCGGAATGCGAGGTTTTAGCCGGCTTGGAGGAAGATGGATACGGACAACGGGCGATCAGTGTGATCAGTGTGATCAGTGTGGCAGAATTTGGCGATGTAATGGAGGAGACCCAGGGCTCGGAGGGCAGACGATGCGGCTGAATTTCCTGTCAGCAACCGCAGAGCCAGCACGACGATCACGGAGGCGGACACGGCCAAACGGGCGCGCGCCTGCGAGCGCTCTTCGGCTTCGGCATGCAGTGCGAATACGGACATGGGCTCCAAGCCTGGTCTGGAGAGACAAACGTCGGAATCCGGTCCATGCGGTATCGGCACCGGACGCGGAAAATTGAGCCTTGCCTGACGATTCAGGTTCGGGACACAGGCGCGGGCGGCGTTGGCGGTCGTATCGGTTTTGCTTAGACTGTTTCGATATTCCCATTCGAAATCCATTCTTCGAAAGTAGGTCCATGATCGGCAGAAAACTGGCTCACTACGCGATCCTCGACGAACTCGGCCGCGGCGGTATGGCCACGGTCTACCGCGCCCGGGACGAGCGTCATGGGCGCGATGTCGCCCTGAAGGTGATGCTGCCCGAGATCGCCTCGTCCGTGGTTTCGGAGCGCTTCCTACGCGAGATCGGCATCGCCGCGAGGTTGCAGCATCCGCAGATCGTTCCTGTCTTCGATTCCGGGGAGGCCGAGGGCCAACTGTTCTACGTCATGCCGTTGATCGACGGCGAGAGCCTGGCCGAGTACCTGAAGCGCAAAGGCCCCCTGCCGACGGACGAGGCGATCCGGCTGACCAGCGAAGTAGCAGAGGCACTCGACTACGCCCACGAGGAGGGCGTACTGCACCGCGATCTGAAGCCGAGCAACATCCTGCTCAGCCGGGGCCATGCGATGCTGGCCGACTTCGGCCTCGCGCGCACGCAGGAGAGCACTGCCGACCAGGACGAAACGGTGGCTATGACGCGGGTCGGCGCGGTCCTCGGTACTCCGTTCTACGTCAGTCCCGAACAGGCTCGCGGCGAGAGTGACATCGGGCCCGCGGCCGACATCTACAGCTTGGGCATCGTTCTCTTCGAGCTGCTGACCGGCACTCGCCCCTTCGCCGGCGGCGACGTCCATTCGGTATTGGCGCGCCGCCTGGTCGAGGACGCCCCGCGGTTGAGCGCCTCCGGCGCCTCGGTACCTCCCTCGTGCGAGTCCGCCGTGGCGCGGGCCCTGGCCCGAGAGCCTGCAGATCGTTTCACTACCGCGGGCGAATTCGCCGGCGCCCTGGCCGGCCACACCCCCGTTGCTGCGGCTGTGCGGTCCACCGGAGACCGTTCCATCGCCGTCGTCCCCTTCGACAACCTCAGCCCCAACGAGGATGACTCGTACCTCGCCGACGGACTGACCGAGGAGATCATCGCCGACCTGTCGAAGGTTTCCTCGCTGAGCGTCATTGCCCGCAACTCCAGCGCGGCGGCGCGCCAGCGCACCGGTGATCTGAAAGAAATCGCCCGCATCCTGGACGTGCGCTACCTGCTGGAGGGCAGCGTGCGGCGGGCCGGGCCGCAACTGCGCATCACCGCCCAGCTGATCGACGGCACGACCGACGCGCACGTCTGGGCCGAGAAGTACGGCGGCACGATGGACGACGTTTTTGCGATGCAGGAGCAGATCTCGGCCGCCATCGTCGACGAACTGCGCGTCCGGCTGACCGGGAGCGGGGAACGCGCCGTCCACAAGACGGACATCGAGACCTACGAACTCTACCTGCGGGCCAAGTACCTGTCGGGACAGAGCGTGATGCGCATGCCCGACGCGCTGGAATGCCTGGAGCAGGCGATCGCCCGCGACCCGTCCTTCGCCCCCGCGCTGACGGCCATGGGCACGGTGCTGACGCAGGCCGCCCTGTTCGGCGTGGTCCCGGCCCGTCCGACATGGGCGCGGGTGCGCGAGCTGGCCGAACAGGCTCTCGCGCTGGATCCGTCACTGGGCGTGGGCTACGAACTGCTGGCCTCGGTAAAGGCCTACCTGGACTGGGACTGGGACGAGGCCGGGCGCTTGTACGCGAAGGCTGCGAGCCTCGAACCCGGGCTGGGTTACGACCGATTCCTGCACGCTTGGTATCTCTCCTTCGTCGGCGACCTGGAAGGCGCAAAGGCCCAGGCGACTGCCGGACTGCGACTGGATCCGCTCGCCTTCTTCGGCCAAGTCATCGAGGGGGCTGTTCATGTTTTCGCCCTGGACCACGATGCCGGCATCGAACGGATGGACCGGCTCATCGCCCAGGACCCGAACTTTCCCGAGGGCTATCACCTGAAGGGCTACGCGCAGCTGTTGAAGCAGGACTTCGCCGGCGCCTACGCCACGCTGCAGAAGGGCGTCGAGACCAGCCACGGGGCTCCGTGGCCGACCGCCAAGATGGGCTGTTCCCTGGTGGGTCTGGGCCGGCGGGACGAGGCGATCGCCATTCTCGGGAAACTGGAGAAGCAATGGGAATCGAATCCCACCTGCCCGACTGCCGTCGCGACACTGCATCTGTATTTGGGCAACAAGGACGCCTACTACCGGTGGATGGACCGGGCGCTCGAGGATCGGGACGCGTTCTGTGTGGCGCTCGATGTGGAGCGGTTGTGGGAATCGGCGTGGGATGACGCCGAGTTCGGGGAATTGAAGCGGCGGATCGGATTGGCGTAGGGCCGCCGAACGGGATGCACCCCGCCCGGCGTCCCTTGCCGGGTCGCTACGATTTCAAAAGCACCATCCTCTTCGTCTCGCTGTATGTCTCCGTATCCAGTCGGTAGAAAGAGCCGCGGCAGCGTCGTCAACCCCGACGACGTGATCGCCGACCAGGGCACCGCCTGGGACACGCAGGCGGTATCTCCCATGTGGCGTGGCCCGTCGCCGACCCGCAGTACCTGGTCGAGGATACCGTCACGATTGTGGTGCAGGTCATGGGCAAGGTGCGAGACCAGATCGAGGCGGCGGCCGATGCGTCGAAAGACGATATCCTGGCGCAGGCGACTTCGACGGAAAGATCCGGCAATGGACCGAGGGTAAGCAGATCGTGAAGCAGATCTACGTGCCGGGGAAGCTGGTGAATCTGGTGGTGAAGTAGACGCGTAGGCCGGGTTCCGCTCCTCGTTGAGGCAACCTTCCGCAACTACCTGGATTGCGGCCTCCTGGCGCACGGGTTTTGCCGCGCCTATTGCTCCGGCTGCGGACACTACTTCCTGATCGCGTTCAGCTGCAAGGGCCGCGCTCTCTGTCCGTCCTGCGCCACTCGGCGTCGTTCTCAACACGCTCTACATCTCTGGATCAGGAAGGCTCAGACCAGACCTACAGTTTTGAGATTGCCGTGGGGGTTGATTTTAGGCAGGAGAAGCCAACTGAGCTTGAAAATTGTGCCGCAATCAACAGGGCTCGGCCGCCGCAATCACCTGTCTCGCGGGTTGGTGCTCGCCCGACTCAACGAGCGAATACTGTAGCGTCCAGTATAACATGTCCGGCTTCTACCAATAACACTAAGCGACACTTCCCTTCTCTCGATCCGGACACGGGTCGCAAATCTTTGCCCAGGCCGGCGTTGTCTCGCACTGGGACAACATGAAATTTCCGGGGGAGAATTCATAACTCGTCAAACACTTCATCTGATGGGGCTGTTTTTCTTCGACAATTTTGTTTCCTACTGCGAGGATTACGTCAAGTCATGGCGCATCCGTTCGAATTCTTCTGATGAGACCTCGCCGCTGGCGTATCGTCTTTTCAGAATGTCCAGAGCGCTTTCTCTGTTAGTTTGTTCTT
>JANTGJ010000021.1 GCA_024762975.1 Candidatus Krumholzibacteriia bacterium | reverse complement strand
GAGACATCGATCAAGGGCGTTTCCCAGGTCCATATCGTATCGGCCAACGGAGGGGAATCGCAGGTCGTGGTACCCCAGAACGCATATTGGCCCAGCTTTCTGGCTGACGGAAGCGGGATGGTGGTTTCGATCGTGGACGACGAGGGTGCGGGGCTGTGGGTCGTGGAACTCGACTAGTTCCATTGGTACCACATCTACTCAAGCGGCCGCCAGGATGCCTGGCGGCCGCTTCTACAATTTGGCATCCCCGACGGGAATCGAACCCGTGTTGCCGCCGTGAAAGGGCGGTGTCCTAACCACTAGACGACGGGGACGCCTGAACTGGAGCGGTAAACTAAACTGCCCGCCCCGGGTTGTCAAATGGACTCGTAGCTCCTACTTCGCGGCTTCCTCCATCAGGATCGCCGTGGTGCGGGCTCCGCGCCAGAAGTTGCTCAGGTGGAACTTCTCGTTCGGCGAATGGATGTTGTCGGTCGACAGCCCGTATCCCAGCAGCAACACCGGGGATTTGAGGCATTCCTGGAAGGTGCCAACGATGGGAATCGAGCCGCCTTCGCGAATAAAAACCGGCTTGGCGCCGAAGCCTTCTTCGAGCGCTTTCATGCCCGCCTGCATCATCTCGGACTTGCGCGGGACCAGCACCGGGTTGGCGCCGTGATGATCGATCACTGTGACCTCGACACCCTTCGGTGCGATCGACAGGACATACTTTTCGAAGAGTTGGGCGATCTTGGCGGGATCCTGGTTCGGGACCAGTCGCATACTGACCTTGGCCATCGCGCGCGAAGGAATGATCGTCTTGGCGCCTTCGCCTCCGTATCCGCTGGCCAGCCCGTTGACATCGCAGGTCGGGCGAGCCCACATGCGCTCCAGGGTCGTGAAGCCTTCTTCGCCGAACGCTTCCGGGGCACCGGTTTCCTTCTTCAGAATTTCGTCGGTGTAGCCCAATTCGGCGAACCCGGCGCGCTCGTCCGGCTCCAGTTCCAGGACGTCATCGTAGAATCCCGGGATCAGGCAATGTCCGTTCTCATCCTTCAGCTTGGCGATGATCTCGGCCAGGGCGTTGCCGGGGTTCTGCACCGTGCCGCCGTAGCTGCCGCTGTGCAGATCCATATCGGGGCCCTTGAGCTGGATCTCCATGTAGGCCAGGCCCTTCAAGCTATAGCAGATGCCGGGCGTGCTCTCGTTGTACAGCGCCGTATCCGAGACGATGATCGCATCGCAAGCCAGCTTCTCGGGGTTCTGCTCGGTGTAACGATAGATGCTCTCGCCACCGGCTTCCTCTTCGCCCTCGATGATGAACTTCACGTTTACGGGCAACTCGATACCTTGCTTGATGTAGGCTTCGAGAGCCTTGATGTGGGTGTAGACCTGGCCCTTGTCATCGCACGCACCGCGTGCGTAGACGATCTCGTTTTTGATCATGGGTTCGAACGGGGGATGGTCCCACAGTTCGAGCGGATCGACCGGTTGCACATCGTAGTGTCCGTAGAAGAGCAGCGTCTTGCGCTCGGGTTTGATTTCGCTTTGCGCGTAGACCAGCGGCAGTCCACCGGCTTCGATGGTCTCCACTACGAGGCCCAGCTCCTTCAACTCGCCGGCGACGAAGGCTGCGGCGCGCCGACAGTCCTCTTCATGCTCGCTTTGGGAACTGATGCTCGGGATGCGCAGAAAATCGCAGAGCTGATCCACGTGCTGTTGACGGTGTGCGTCGAGGTACTCGAGTACTTTTTGGCTGGCCATGGAATGCTCCTTCGTGTAGTTTTTGACGCCTGACGGGCATTTCGGATCGATTTCCGGGATCGGGCCCGCATGGAAAACTAGTCTTGACAGCGATGCCTGTCGAGGCGATTGTGTCGCAGCTTGCCTTTGTTCATGTGAGCACGGGCGCAAGAAATTCTGAAGTCCTTTCTCACCGGCAGCTGGTCTCGATACCGTCGCTGGCGGGGTTGGGGAGGAACGAAACAAATTCTCTAAGGGAGGATCCCAATGGCTGACATGATCATCAGCAAGAGCAAGACCAAGGAATCCGTCACCGAATGCAACGTATCCGGTGAGTTCTACTCCGCCCTGGACGCCAAGGTGCGCGAGATGATTAAGATCGCTGAGAAGCGTGCCATCGACAATGGCCGCAAGACGGTTCGCCCCTACGACCTGTAGTAGCGGGTTCGGTTGATTCTCATCGGCGGGAAGCTTCGGCTTCCCGCTTTTTTTGTCCCCCGGCATACTCCTTTTTCCGAGACCTGGTCCCGCCGTTTGTCGTCGTCCACTCCCTGTCGTTGCCGTGAGAGTTCCTGAATCGTATCCCACCTGCCGGAAACGGCCGTCTTCGGGCCAGGGAGCGTCCCGGCCTGCGAATTGCCTCGAGCCGGTCGGATACCAACCGGGGAGGAGAGATGGGAATCCGCATCAGGACAGGGGCGCTGTCGGGAATCGACGGATTGGCGGTCACCGTCGAGGTGGATCTGAGTCGCGGGTTGCCGGGATTTCATCTGGTCGGACTACCGGGTGCGGAGGTACGCGAGAGTCGCGATCGCGTTCTCGCCGCACTTCGCCACGCCGGCATCCGGATTCCTCCCGCCAAGATCACGGTCAATCTGGCGCCGGCAGGGATCCGTAAGGAAGGCGCATCCTATGACCTGGCGATCGCGATGGGGGTGGTGGGCTCTCTCGTCGATGCGGAGGGCGGTGATGCCTGCGCCCGCCGGGAAGGAAGCCTGTTTCTCGGCGAACTCTCGCTGTTCGGGCAGTTGCGCCCCGTGCGAGGGCTGTTGCCGATCCTTCTGGATGCCGCCGCTCGCGGTGAGCGACGGGTCGTGGTGCCGCAATCGCAGGCGCACGAGGCGCGGGTGGTCGAGGGGCTGGAAGTGATCTCCGCCGGGAGCCTGGCCGAAGTCGTGGATTGGTGGAGGTCCGGGAGGGGCTGCAATCCTGGTCGTCAGGAAACGGACAACCTCACCGAACCCGAGCCTGCCGAATACACTCAACGGGCGTTGCGTACACTGGCGGAAATGTCGGGGCAGGCCTTGGCCCGCAAGGCCGCTATCGTCGCGGCGACCGGGCGGCACCATCTGCTGATGGTCGGGCCACCGGGGACGGGCAAGACGCGCCTGGCTCGCCTGATCGCGGATCTGCAACCGTCGCTCACGCCGCCCGAAGCAATGGAAGTGACGCGAATCCATAGCGCCGCCGGATTGCTCCAGGGCGCCGGACTGGTACACCGGCGTCCCTTTCGGGCACCGCACCATTCGGTGACGCGGGCGGGACTGGTCGGCGGGGGGGCTGCCATGCGACCGGGAGAAGCGACGCTGGCTCATGGGGGGATGCTATTCCTGGACGAATTGGCCGAGTTTGCGCCAGCAGTGCTCGATGGCCTGAGAGAGCCGCTCGAGGAGGGGCGATTGACCCTGGTTCGAGGCTCCGGATCGCGACGCTATCCGGCCGATTTTCAGCTCGTGGCTGCCATGAATCCCTGCCGCTGCGGATATCTCGGGAGCGAAGGGCGAGCTTGTACCTGTACAGCCCAGGATCGGGCCCGGTACCGCGCCCGGCTCTCCGGCCCGCTCGTCGATCGGTTCGATCTGTTTGTCGAAGTGGGGGAATGGAAGGGAGAATTTTTGCGGAGCCGGGTACGGAAACGCACGCCCCGCGCGCGATCCGACGACTGGCGGGTCCGGCCGACGAGCGGGCAGATGGACGCGGCCCGCAACCGCCTGCGGAGCGAACGGACGTCTCCCGAGAGCCGATTGGCTGACGAGGCGCGTGTACTGCTGGAATCGGCCAGACGGCCTCTGGGACTCTCGCTGCGCGGCGTACAGCGGACTCTGCGCGTGGCCGATACCCTCGCCGCGCTTGACGGAACAGGAAGTCTGAAAGTCGAGGTGGTTCGCGAGGCCCTGGAATTTCGACGGATCCCACATCTGCAGGAGCCGGCTGAATGAGCCGGCTCCCGGGATTCGATGAGATGTCGGAATCGACTAGAAGTTCGCCTGGACTCCAATGGACCAGTTCAGGCTGCCGATATCCTGTGAATCGTACCGATCCACGACGCGGTTGACTCGGACATTGTCGATGATCGGATGTTCCTCGAGCAGGATCAGGGTCGTGCCCTCGTCCAGCACCTGGAAATACTTGGGGGCGTCGAATTCGACGGTGTTCATGTGGTACAGCAACTCGAGGCGCACACTCAAACGTTCGTCGCCGAGAATTCTCAGACCACCGCCGAAATTGACATTGTTCGCCGAGACCGGGCCGTCCGAGTACTGGGAATTCATGTCGTACCACATGCGTCCGAAACCTGCGGTCAGGAAGGGCTGAAACATACCCTTGCCGCTGCGCAACAGGCCCATCGGGTAGAACACCGCGTTTCCGCTACCGAGGAAAGTGATCAGGGAGCGGTGCTCGGCATCAAATTCCCCGAGGGTGACGTCCTCGAGCACGGGGGCTCCCGGCTCGTTCTTTCGCGCGCGCCGATTCTCGATGGTTGCGTCATATTCGGAGAATGAGAGGGACGCACTCGATTCGATGGCCAGCCAGTCGGTCAGGCTGTAGCCCAACCGCAGGACGGGGGCAAAAGCGGTCGCGCCCTTCAGCTCCACATCACCCCAGTAGGTAAATTCGGTGGTGTATTTGTAGATGATCTGGTCGTGCGCGAGCAATGTCGAGTTCAGATCCAGAAAGCCGAGTGAAAAACTCAGTTCGATCTTACGGTGCTCGAGTTGGCGCTCCCAGGCGACCTGATCCGCCTCTTCGAGGTCCAGTTCGCTCGCCGCCGAGTCCGAATCCCGGAGCAACTTGAAGATCTTGGCCGAGTCCTGAGCCTGGGTAGTGGCCGGCAATGCCGACATGAGAAGACCGGGAAGAAGAAACACGGCAACTGATTTCCAGGACATGTATGACTCCAATTGGGGCTTGAGCCCCAGGTCAAGCGGGGTGCGATACCCGGCGAATCTCGACGCGGACGAAGCCGTCGACGTCGAAGAAAAGGGTTCCCGATCGGCGTAATCGCGACGTGGGCGCGTTGGACCAGGAGGTGGCCGTCTGCAACGCGGACCGACATTAATTTCAGGTGCCGCATTGTCGGTGTCAACAATTTTGGCAACCCTTTTGTGCCGAATCTGGTATGACCGTATAGTAATTCCAGTACCCACACTGAAGGAAAGCGACGCCGTATTGATTTTCAAACGTTCGACCAGGAACTGGCTACCGGCCTTTCTGATCACCTTGGTAGTGGCCGTTCGGGCGGGATCGTCCGGTGCGGTGGAGTTTCCCGGCTCCCTCCCCGTACCGTGGAATGACGAAGTCACCGCGGGGCTTGCCGTTCCCTCGAGTATCCCGGGCCGGGAGCAGCTCGTGGTCGGTACCGACAGTGGATATCTGCGCGTCCTGTCCGCTGCGACCGATGTTTCCCGCTTCATTACCCAGGGTTTTTTCTCGGTGGGCGGCCGAATCGTGGACATCGTGCCGTGGGAAGGACTGCCGTCCGGCCAAGAGGGCCTGGTGGTTCTCACCGCCAATCCGGATCGCCTCGTGTTCGTCGACTTCACGCCTGGATTTCCCTTTTTCGCGAACTCCGGGGCGGTGGATCTGGACGAAGATCCCGGATCGATTGCCTTTCTGGGGGCCCCGGGGATCGAGGACGATGAAATCGCGGTCTCGTTGCCGGGTGTCGATCGCATTGTGCTGATCCGGAAAGTCGAAGGACAATGGGCCGCCGTGGAGGAATTGCCCGCCGGGGACCGCCCGGCCACGGTGTTGGGTGTGAATCTGGATGAAGATCCGGAGCGGGAGTTGTTGGTGGTCAATGAGGGCTCCCTGTCGCACTCGGTGGCGCGCTACGACCGTCAACCGGGGCAGGGATACGCACGGACCCGCACGATGCCTTTCAACGGCACGCCCCACCGGGCCTGTCTGCACGATTGGAACGGCGATGGGCTGGAAGACCTGGTTGTTGCCGACAGCGATTCGAATCGGATCGTGGCGCTGGATGCCGCCGGCACCGAGCTGATCGAGGTGGGCCGGGTGGACTTGCCCTTCGCCCCGAATCGCTTGTTGACCGTGGAGCAGCCCGGAAATGCGTTCGGTCTGTTCAGCTGTGCGCGGGACCGTGACCTGGTGGACTATCGGCGAATCGAGTCCGGGGTGGTCATTACCGGGGAGAGCTACTACCCAGGCGGCCCGGCAGCCGGGCTGGCGCCCTGCGATTTCAATGGAGATGGTGTCATCGATCTGGCCGTATTGGGCGGCACTGCCCAGGTGGTATCGGTCATGTATGGCAAGTCGGACTTCGGCTTCTGGGCGTACCCGGCGCTCGCTCTCTCGGGCAGCCCGGTGGGCGCCTCGTTCGCGGATCTCGACGGCGACGGGTTCAGGGACCTGGCGGCTGTCGCCATCAGCTCCGAGTCGCTGGACTTCTTCAGTGGCCGAAGCGAATCGGGGTTCGACCTGGTACCGAATTCGACGCCGTTGCCGTATTACCCGGGAACGGTCGCGCCTGTGCAACTGGATGCCGATACGGCGTATGAGTTGCTCATCTACGACGCTTTTTCGGGAACAGTCAATCTGCTGGACTATGTGGACGAAGAGTTCGTGGCGCTGGGTCAATTGGCCGTTGGTTTTTCGATCACCGGCGTGTTGGCCGGCGATATCGACCATGATGGATGGGACGACCTGCTGGTCTATTCCCGCAGTTCGGGCCGGATCGAGGTCTACTTCGGGCAGGGTGGAGCCGAATTCGAGGCACCGGTGGATTGGTCGCTGGGGCACGACGTATTCGAGGCGATTCTCGTCGACCTCAATGGCGACCAAAAACTCGAACTGGCCCATAGCGATGGTTTGTCGCGCATCTGGTACGCTCTCAATAGCAGTGGACGCAGTCTGGACGGACCGGCGTTCGTATTCGCCGGAGCCGTCGCATCGTACCTGGTGACCGGCGACCTGGACAATGATGGTGACGAAGATCTGGTGGTGGGAAACACGGGGGATGCGACGCTGAGTATTCTGGAGAATTCGGGGGATGGCGGTCTGGTGCGGCGTGTCGGCAATCTTGCCGTGGGCACTGCCTTCAGCAATATCGTCTGCTCGGACCTGGATGGAAACGGTGTGGATGATATTGTGCTCAATCTGCACGAAAACCAATCCGTGGGAGCCGTGTTCTCGATCGGCGATTGGCTGTTCAGCCCGGTTACCCTGTACCCGGCGCATGGCCAGGTCAGTCGACTGTTGGTCGAGGACGTGGATCAGGATGAGCTGCCCGACTTGATCGCGCTTTCGGCGACTCAGAGGATCGGGTACGTGATGTTGAATTCCGAAATGACGTTCGTGGCGCTCGACCCAGTCGCCCTGTCGGCCCGCTGCTCCGATGGCGCGCTCGAGATTCGAATTCGTGCGGATCGTTCGGGTCCGTGGACCTTGCAGTGGGTCGGGGGCGCGAGCGAGGAGTTGATTGCGACTTCCGCCGGTGCCGAAATCGGAGTGCAGCGATTCGAGGACGGAGAATGGTTGCTCGAGATGGAAGCCGCCCAGTTGGACCCGTTGCCGGTCGGCGCGAATCCGCGACTGAGGTTGGCGATGGGTTCCGGCACGCAGCGGGATTCGCGAGAGCTCGCTCTGCCGCCCGATTGTCGGTCGTACCAGGATCTCGCTCCGCTGCTGTCCTGGAACCGGGCGCCCTGGCCGAACCCATTCAATCCGATCATCCGATTTTCCGTCCAGCTGCAGAAGGCTGGATTCCTGGCGGCCGAGGTGTACGACGTCGCGGGCCGTTTGGTGCGCCGGCTGGCAGACGGCCAACACGAGGCAGGGGAGCACACCTTCGAATGGCGCGGCGACGTACAACACGGAAGGGCTCCGGCCGGAGCCTATTTCGTTCTCGTCCGAACCGAACAGGGGCAGTTGGCGCGGAAGGTACTGCTGCTCAAGTAGCCGGTGGGCACAGATATTTGACTTCGGGTTCCAGTACGACGCCGAACCGTTCGGATACGGCGGACTTCATCCGGTCGGCCAGGGTGAGCACGTCGGCACTGGTGGCGTCGCCGCGATTGACGATGATATTGGCATGCCGTGCGAAGACGGCGGCACCGCCTACGGTCATCTTCTTGGCGCCCACTTCCTCCAGCAATACTCCGGCCGCGCGGCGCCGACCTCCCGGTTCGGCGGGTGGCAGATTCTTGAACCAGCTGCCGGCACACGGCTCGTTGATCGGGTGTTTGCGTCTTCGGTCGGCAATCTTTTCGTCCCGCGAGGCGGTCGCCGCCGCGAGGTCTCCGCGTGAAAGCCGCAACGAGACCCCCAGGAGGATATCGCCGCTGCCCTGCAGCCGCGTGCGCCGGTACTCGAATCCGAAATATTCGGGGCCGACGGTTTCCAGCCTGCCGTCCTCGCGCAGGACGTGGGCTTCGACCAGAAAATCCCCGATCTGGTGTCCGTAGCAGCCCGCGTTTCCCACCATCGCTCCGCCGACCGTGCCGGGGATGCCGGACGCAAACTCCAGTCCGGTCAGCCCCGCCTCGAGGCTGCGGCGGATCATTTCGTCGAAACTCGCTCCCGAACCGACCGTGAGCAGGTCACCTCGAAACTCGAGGCGCTCGTCGGACATTTGCAGCACCAGGCCGGGAAAGCCGGCGTCATCCGCCAAAATATTGCTGCCGCCACCGAGGATCGTCAGGGGGGTGGAGCTCTCGCCGCAAAAAGCCTGGAACCGCTGGGCCTGCTCCGCGTTACGGATCGGACAGAGAACGGCCGCCGAGCCACCGATTCCCAGAGTGGTCAGGGTGCCAAGAGGAACGTGGGGGCGGGCCAGTTCGCGCAAAGGCGCTGGCAGTCGTTCAATGATGCGTTCGGTGGGCGCGGGACGTTGCAAGATGACTCCTTTGGGGTCTCGATAGCATCGTGGCTCGATCCCGTTTCGTCAACCGGGGTTGGCAATTCCCGGCGCCGCGGGGTAACTTTCCCGCGGAAGAGTACATCGATTGTCGGTGTCGTGTTCCCTCAGTCGGCGATTCAGTGAAAGTTTGGTGCGTTGCAAGAACGTAGGATCATCCAAGGGGCCTTCGGGATTTCCCTGTTGCTGCACGTGCTGTTGGCCGCGGCAACGTGGAAGATCCCGTTCCTGGAGGTTGATGTCACGCAGGCCCAACCGCTGGATGACTCGGTCGAGCTTTTCCTGGAGCCGGATCCCGTGGATGCGGATGCCGAGTCGGAGATGCCGCAGGCCTACACCGCAATTCCGGAGCGTCTGGCTACCGAGAAGCCACCGGAGAAACCCGAATACCTGGCACTGCATCACAGCATCGCGGCTGATAACGTGCCGGGCGAGGCCGGAACCTCTCCTGCGGCAGAGGAAGAGTGGATCGCTTCGAAGGTGGAGATCCACAAGGAAGATCTCGAGGGTGCCCAGGGTGTCAACTACGCGACCCGGCCGATGGAGCTCCCGGAGTCGGCAGCCCGGCCGAGCGACTCGGGATCCCGGGGTGAGCAACAGGATGCCGCGACGGGTGAACAGGCCGGTCCGCTCGGGGAGTGGGACGTGCCGCAGGAATCCGAAGCCGAGGGTGCGGACGATCAGGGGGAGAAGTCGGAGCAGGCGGCTCAACCGGACCTCGCGGACTGGTGGGGCGGGCAATCCCCCTCGGTGCTGCGTCAGGGAGAGACGGGACAGAGTGGGGACCGGGGATTCGACTTCAACCAGGCTTCGCGGGGCAAGGTCGATGCGGGCGTAGCGATTGACGGCGATTTCAGCCTGAATACGTATGAGTGGGACTACGCGCCCTGGATGAAACGATTCGAGAATCAGTTGCATCGGGTCTGGATGGCGCCCTACGCCTACCGGGTGGGAATCATCAGCGGCATGACGGTGATCAAGTTGGTGGTACGGAAGGACGGGGTCCCCGAATCGATGGAAGTGCTCAAGACCGAAGGGCATGAGTCGTTGCACGAGGCTTCCGTGGCGGCGTTGAAGGCGTTTGCGCCCTACGCTCCTCTGCCGGCCCACTTCCCGGAAGAGACGCTTGTGATCACTCTGGGGCTACACTATCCTGCCTGGAATCGTTGATCCGGGCTGGGAACGAAAGAAAACCGAACAGGTTGCGGAGGTATCGGATTCCATGTGGGAAATGATTCTGGCCGGGCGATATATGATGGTGCCGATCGGACTGGCTTCGCTGATCGCCCTGACGGTGCTGATCGAACGCATCTGGGTGCTACGGCGAGGCCGGATCATCGTGCCCGAGATTGCCGAGGCCGTGGAGACTCTTTCGGCCAGCCGTGACCTCTCGGTAGCCTACGCGATCTGCGAGCGTCGCCCGGGCCCGTTTGCCAACGTGGTAAAGGCGGGCCTGGACCAGGCGGGGAACGAATGGCCGATCATTCGCGACGTTCTGGAAGAAGCGGGCCGACAGGAAGCGACGCGCCTGACCCGGCGATTGGGTGTCCTGGAGACAGTCGCTGCGGTTTCGCCGCTATTGGGCCTGCTGGGTACGGTGTTGGGCATGATCCGGGTTTTCGCCACCATTTCGGCCGCGGGACTGGGCAATCCCGAGACGATGTCCAGCGGTATCAGCGAGGCGATGGTCACGACGGCTGCCGGCCTGATCATCGGAATTCCTGCCCTGGTAGCCTACAATTGGCTGAGCGGTCGCGCCGATCAGATCATCTTCGATCTGGAATTCTATTCGTCGAAGGTCCTCGATACGCTGCGCAGTCGGCAGATCGACGATTCCCGCAAGGCAGCGGCGTCGGAAGAGTCCCTGGCATGAATTTTCGTCCTGAAAAGAAGGGCCGCAGCCTGATCCTCAACATCACGAGTCTGATCGATGTGATGTTTTTGCTGTTGATCTTCTTCATGGTCACGTCCACTTTTCGGAACCAGCCGGCGATCAATCTGGTTCTCCCGAGGTCCAGTACCGCCAGCGCAACGGTCGATACGCCGACGATCGTGTTTCTGACCGAGGCTGGAGACGTGTTTCTGAACGACGCGCCGATCGCGCCCGAAGAGTTGGCATCGGCCCTGGAGCGACTGCATGTTTCGACCGGAGACGATCGAATCGTGCTGCGGGCGGACCAGGAGGCAACGCACGGCCGAGTCGTGGAGATGATCGATACCATCAAACAGAGCGGATTTACACGGGTCAGCCTTTCTGCGAGGCAATCCGCGGCTCAGTAGGCTCGGAAAATCGTCCGGCTCAGAGCCCCGCGCTGTTGTTCCCGAGATCGTGCCCCTGAGGAACCAAGGAGATTCCATTTGTCGCATCGAACCGAATCTGCGAAAACGCCCGGCGGACGCCACGTCCTGCCGGTTGTCGTGCTCGCGGTCGCACTGCTGGCTCTCGTTCTGGGCGCCTGCAGCAGTGACGATACGAACCCCGTCGGCGGAGCATTGGTCGACGTCGAGCTCGAAGCGCTGGCTGATACGCTGGACGTGAATGACGTGCTGGAGTATCGAGGCTTCCCGATCAGCGATCCCGACCTGTCGCTCGCCGAACACCAGGTGCTGTACCTGGGGGAGCAGGGGGGCAACGCCTCGTCGATCCTCGTGCGTTTCGACCTGGACGAGTTGCAGGAGATGGCCCAGGAACGCGAGATTCCGCTGGAGGCCTTCTCGGTACATGACAGTGTCAATGTCAGCATCCGCATGTACATCGTGCAGAACTTCCTGCTGGAAGATACCGCTGCGGATTCGACCGTCTCACGAAGCGATCGTTTCCTGTGGCATTCCAGCTTCCAGGTTTTCGAAGTCGATGACGATGTCGATTTCGCGGCGTTTCCCGGAGACGAGCCGGCGACCGGGGCTCTGGTCAACCTCTACCCCTCCGAGATCGAGGAAGGGCGTACGAGCGTGGAGATCGATTTCGATCCGGCTCTGTTCGAACAGTGGCTCGTGGCCGGGGGAACGCGGACTTTCCTGATCAGGGAAGGGGAGGGCTCGGGCCCCGGGTTGACGGGGTACGCATCCAAAAACTTGCGTTTCGGCGGTTCGACGTTGGCTCCGACGGCGGATACCGCAACGGTCGGGCCGATTTTCAAAATCGAGTTGAAGCAACTGGATGAATTTCTGAACCTCGAAGCACGCAACGATGTTTCGACGTTCCACGCCACGAGCGAGACGCCGACCTCGGTCTCGGACGGCTTCATCCTGCGAACCGGTCTCCGTTCGTATCCGGTACTGCAATTCGATTTTGCCGATCTGCCGGAGGATGCGTTCATCAATCGCGCCACCATTTCGGTCTACAATGATACGACGAGGGCGTGGGGCACCTTGACTTCGCTCGTCGTTTCCGAATTCGACACCGACTACCTGGCAGCCCAGGGCGACACGCTGACGCTGGATGACCTGGGCAATGCGGTGAACGCCATCACGATTGCGTCGAACGTGGATCCGCGGACCGAAAACCGGCTGGAGTTCAACGTGACGACGGCGGTGCAACGGATGATCAATGGAGCCTATTCCGGCTCCCGGGCCTTCTTGATCTCGCCTCCCGAGGAATTTACCCCCAGCTATTATCTGGCCGGCCTCGGGCCCGAGTTCTACTTCAACCAGTTCACGTTCTACGGGTCCGGCGAATCAGAGATCCTGCGCCGGCCGCGGATGAAGATCACCTATTCCCTGGTCGAACCGATCGGAGGTGCGAAATGAAGCGCCTGGTACTGATCGGACTGGTCCTGACCGGGATCCTGGCGGCGACGGGTGCGACCGCGCAGACGCCGTTCGCCTTGTCCAATCTGGGGCAGAAGATCGAAACGGGGGATGCCCGCATGGCCGGCCGCGGGGGCTGGGGCATGGCCGTGCGTGATTCGGTCAATCCCGGATTCAAGAACCTTGCCGGCCTGTCGGCGATTCGCCAGGTCGCAGTTTCGCTGAGTGGCTATGGTGTCGGCACCGATTCCGAGGATGCGGCAGGTACCCGTTCCGTCACTCGGGTCATGGCCCCCGATTTCAGGCTCGCCGCCCCGGTGATGAAGGGGCAGTTGGCGGTCACGGCGGGCTTTCGGATGGACCGTTCGTTCCGCTACGACACGTCGCACGTGCTGACCTCGTATGTACGCGGCGACACGTTGCGGGGCTTTGAGGAGTTCCATCGCCGCGGCACGATTTTCAGCGTACCTCTCGGAGTGGCGTGGGAGGCGTTGCCCGGCTTGTCGCTGGGAGCCAGCGTGAATCTTGTTCGCGGCTCGGTTTCCGAATCGCTGTACGAGATCTTTCTCTCACCGGCAACGAGTACCGGCTCTCCTTTCTATCAGCCGGTGCAGCAGATCCAGAAGGACACCTTCGAGGGAACGTCCTCGACCTGGTCGGCTCTTTATCGCTGGTCCGATCGAGTCAGCGTTGGGGTTTCCTATACGCCGGCGTACGACATCGATGCTGATCGACTGCGGACCATCAACGGTTTGACGGCCCGCTGGACGCAGCCGTGGAAGATGAGAATGCCGGACGAGATCCAGACCGGCCTTCAGGCCCGCGTGATCGGTCGGTGGTGGGTCGGTGCCGACTATTCCGTGCAGGCATTCAGCGAGTTCGAAGGTCCCCAGAAGTGGCTGGACGAGGGCATGGAGGACGAAACCCGGCTTTCGTTGGGCGTCGAAAGAATGTTGGGGCATCAGCGGCGTGGCGGTAGTTCGAACTGGCCGGTGCGCTTTGGGTTTGCTCAGCACCGTTGGGCCTACCGTGTAGGCGGCGAGCCGATCGATGAATCGATCTGGAGTGCCGGTACGGGGTTCCCGTTCAGCGGCCGGCTGGGAGTATTGGATCTGGCTCTGTCGTATAGTAAAGTAGGGGATCTGGAAAAGAACGGCCTGGAAGACTCGGTCTGGAAAATGGCCGTCACGGTCACGGGTCTGGAGCGTTGGTGGTAGAATAACGGTTCCGTGCGGGCCCCGCGTGTACGGACTGAGGGAGAAGATTCATGCGTCGCGTAGTCTTGATCGCATCATTCATGCTCGTTTTGCTGTTGACCGGAATCGTGGGATGCAAGGATGGGGAACTGCCGGAGTCCGGTCTTGAGCAGTTCATCGATCGCGTCTCGGAACTCGATAACGTGGCGTTGGACGATACGCTACGGTCGATTTCCACCGGTCCGGAACCCTATTCGACCTATGCCCACTACATGATCGGTAATCGCTACTATGAATCGGCGACCGATTCCGCTCTGGTCGCCGGGTGGGACCAGCCCGGGGTGGCGGCCCTGATGGACAGCGCCGAGGTCCACTTCCTGGCCTGCGTCGAGCGCGATACGACCATGATCGAGGCCTATGTCAATCTCGGCTCCCTATGGGACGACAGGGCGCAGATGCAGGCTTCCCGCTCGTTGCGCGACCGACGACTGGAGACGGCGCGCGAGTACTACGAATCGGCCCTGCGGATCGATCCCGCCGATGAGAAGGCGTTGTGCAATCTCGGGTCGTTGTATATGAACCAGCGCAAGACCAGTGATGCTCTCAAGACCTTCGAGACGGTGCTGGATCACAATCCGAAGAGTTCCTTGGCCCACTACAATTTGGCCATCATGTTCGCCGAAGCGAAAATCTATCGCGAAGCGATTGATGAGTTCGAGGCGGCAGCGAAGTATGACTCCGATGGGGACATCGGGCAGCGCGCGCAGGACAATGTCAAGATCATCAAGGATCTGATGAATTCGCCGGATCCGGCGCTGAACTGATGGCCTTCCCGCTGCCGGTCCCGGATGAGTTGCGGCGGCGGTTGGCGCCCGGCACGGAGGTGCTGCTGGGCCTCAGTGGCGGAGTCGATAGCGCCGTCACTCTGGCCCTGCTGCACGAACTCGGCTGTCGTGTCCAGTGTGTGACTTTCAAGAATTTCTGTTATGGCGAATCCGATCTCGAACTGCCCGAGAAATCCTGTTGTTCTCTCGATGCGATCCAGGACGCGCGTGCCCTGGCGCATCGATTTGGAGCTCAGCACTGGGTACACGATCTGGCGGAACCCTTCGCCTTGAACGTGATCGAGCCGTTCGTACAGGAGTATCGCGACGGCAGGACGCCGAATCCCTGCCTGAACTGCAACGGGGATGTCCGTTTCCCGGAGCTGGTGCGGTTGGCCGACCGGCAGGGGTGTGCGATCGCGGCGACCGGACACTACGCCCGGATCGTGGACGGCGCGCGAGGTTACGAGTTGCATTGCGGTCTGGATCCGAAAAAGGACCAGTCCTACTTCCTGTCCCGCCTGAATCCCGCGCTGCTTCCCCGCCTGCTGTTCCCGCTCGGTTGGTGGAACAAGGATCAGATCCGCGAGGCCGCTCGCGCGCTGCAACTGAGTGTGGCGCAAAAGCCGGACAGCCAGGAAATCTGTTTCGTGCCCGACGGAGATCGTTCCTTCCTGTTTCCCGAAGACGCTGCTACGCAGCCGGGCGAGATCGTGGACCGGGCAGGCCGGGTATTGGGGCAGCACCGGGGATTGGTGCACTACACGGTGGGGCAGCGCAAGGGGTTGGGCGTCGCGGCTGCGCATCCGTTGTATGTGCTGGAATTGGACCTGGCCCGGTGCCGGCTCGTCGTCGGGTCGGCCGAGGAGCTGACGGTGTACGAATTGCGGGCGGATGGTTTTCTCAGCCTGGTGGATGATCTGACCGACACTTTCGCTCCCACGGAGCCCTTGCGAGTGCGCATTCGCCACCGGCACGAGGGCGCTGCGGTGAAAGAGTGGAACCTGACCGGAGACCGTCTGCACGTGCTTTTGTCCGAGCCGGTTCGCGGAGCAGCGCCCGGACAGGGGCTGGCGCTCTACGCCGGCGATCGAGTGTTGGGGTGCGGCCGGTTGATCGGGACCGGCGGCGCGAGGGAATGAAACCGGATCGAGGATTGCGAAGATGTCGAATCGACTACGAAAACCGCTGATCATTGTACTGGTCCTCGTGACTGTGCTGGTGGGCCTGCGGCTGCTGCTGGCCTGGCTGGTGCCCTCGGAGACGATCCGCGAAACGGTGGCCGAGGAAATCCGCAAGGCGACGGGCGCCCGGGTCGAGTTAGGGGAAATCTCGGTGGGTCTGCTGCCGCGCCTGGCCTTGCGCCTGGACGCCAGTACGCTGCAAGGCACCGGTGAGGCACTGGCCCAGGCCACCGGTTCCCCCAACGATCTGGTGTCGTACGATCTTCAGGTCGAAGGACTGAGCGCTGCATTGAAACCGGCGGCGTTGTTGCGCGGTCGTATCGAAACCGGGCTGATCCGGTTGCAATGCGCGGAGGCGTTGCTGCGCCTGAATGAAGGAGAGCTGTTGGCCCGGAACCTGGTCGTCGAAGTCTTTGATTTCGGCGCAGCGATCGGGGGGCTGACCGCCGCTGCGGAATCGGAGGAAAGCCTGCCACCGGGCGAAACCATTCCGGAGGACCTTGCGCTGGGCTTCGAGGTGCGCGCCGAGCAGTTGGTCTGGGAGGGCGCTGCCTACGATGCGATCCGCTGTCGCGGTGAACTGGACGGACGTGTAATCAGTATCGACGAGATCGAGGCACAGCGCTCGACGGGAAGAATCTCCGGCAGTGCGGAAATCGACTACGATCGCGACCCCTGGGGATTGCTGGATTTCGAGGCTCGGGTCGAGGCGGTTCCCGCGGTTTCCCTGCTGCAACAGTGGTCGCCGGGCTTGGGCGCGAAACTGGATTGCGACCTGTCCGGAGAGGTCTCGGGCGGGTGTGCCTTGAAGGATGAGGCAACGACCCAGGCGACCCTGGACCTGACCGGGCGTCTGCACAGTGGTGAAGGGGTCCTGGGTGCCCGCGAATGGCTGAAGGACATCGCTCGCTACCTGGGTGAGCGTCAGGACCTGCAGGATGTCCGGTTCCGGTCGCTGGAACATACTTTCCGAGTCAGTGATGGGCGATATCAGGTGGAGGAATTGGCCCTGGAGGGGCCGGATACGGACTGGACCGGGAACGGCTGGGTGGGGCTGGACGGAACCATCGATTTGGACCTGACGGTGAAGCTCCCCGCCGGATTCACGCCCGACCTGGGACAGATGTCGTTCCTGGCCGATGGCTTGCGGGATGACGAGGGCCGTGTGAACCTGACCCTGCGGCTCAGTGGTGAATCGGCCCGCCCGACGGTGGGACTGAAGCTGGCCGGCGCCCGGGATGCCGCCAGAGACGCCGGTGCCGATGCGGTGGAAAAAGGGCTGGGCGGCTTTCTTGACAAACTGAAGAGCAAGTAGTACTGTGCCTTACCGCTGACGGAGCGAAGGCTCGGGAAAACCGCCCACCGAGGTGGTTCCGGGCAGGTAGGGCAGCATGATCAATGGGGCCCGGGAACCCTGTCAGGACACCGCCCGCAGCTGGTGAGTGTACTGGAGGGCTAGTCCTAATTGGTAAGGCAGCGGTCTTGAAAACCGCCGGGTGAAAGCCCTTGGGGGTTCGAGTCCCCCGCCCTCCGCCAGATTGGGAGAGGTGACCGAGTGGCTGAAGGTGCGCGCCTGCTAAGCGCGTGTGGGGAAACTCACCGAGGGTTCGAATCCCTCCCTCTCCGCCAGAAACGAACAGATCAGGTGCGCCCATAGCTCAATTGGATAGAGCGTTTGGCTACGGACCAGAAGGTTGGGGGTTCGAGTCCTCCTGGGCGTACCACTTTTGAAAACTTCCGCCTGCGACTTCGGTCCTGGGCGGAAGTTTTTTATTTCCCTTCCGCCCGCGCATCGAGGGAACCATTTACAATCCCGGGGTCTTCACTATCATCTGTTCGCCGGAAGTATTCGGGGAATCTCCCGCTCACCCGCACGCAGGTTGAACCGAAAGGCATCGTGTGACGTACCGCTTCGAACCCACCCGATCGATTGCCATCGTTCTTGCCGTGGTCCTGTTGCCGATGATTCCCGCTGCGGTGCAGGCAGCCGGGGCGCCGACGGTGGACAACGCGCCTCCTCCGATTCCGCTCGCAGAGGTTCGCAGTGGCATGACGGGCTATGGCCTGTCCGTGTTCAGCGGGTCGCGGATCGACACTTTCGGTGTGCGCGTGATCGGCGTGCAGCGAGGATCCCGCGTCGACGGCGGCCTGATCCTCATCGAGATCTCCGGGCAGGAGCTCGAGCAGTCGCGGGTCGTGCAGGGCATGAGCGGCAGCCCGGTTTTCATCGAAGGCCGGTTCGCCGGAGCGCTCGCGTTCGGTTGGGCCGGATCGTTGGAGCCGATTGCCGGGGTGACGCCTGCCGCGGAGATGCTGCGGCTACCCAGCAGCGAACCGGTCGAATCACGAGCAGCGGCACTGCGATTCGAGCCCTTGGATCTGGCGACTTCGGCGCCCGAACTGTCGGCACTGGCCGCGCGCATCGGCGATTCGATCGAGACAGCGCCGGAGATCCCAGTCGGAATGCGTGGCCCGATCGGTTGGCCGGCACCCGAGGCGCTGGTGACCGAACTGCTGCCGGAACTGGCGGCGGATGAATCTCCCGGTTCCGGCTGGATCTGTCGTCCGCTCGGTAGCGGTACCGTGGGCGGCGGTGCGGTCGACCGGATCACACCCGGGCTCTTCGCGGGATCTTCCTGCGCAGTGCCGCTCATCCTGGGTGATGCCCAGCTGGGAGCCATCGGGACCGTTACCTGGGTCCAGGGTGATCGTGTGCTGATGATGGGGCACCCCTTCCTGCAACGGGGCCCGGTCAATTTGCCGTTGGCCCAGGCGGAGATCGTGACGGTTTTGCCGGCGCGTGATATGAGCTTCAAGATGGGTTCGATCGGCGCCGTGGTGGGCGCCGTACACCACGACAATCGAGCGGGTCTGGCCGGCCGGCTGGGTGCGGCGGCTCCGTTGGTCCCGGTCGAAGTGGAAATCAGCCGAGCGGGCGCCGATCCGCGTACTTATCGGTTCGAGGTAGCTGACGATCCGATGCTGGCACCGTCGCTGGTATTCTGGACACTCTACAATTCCCTGCTGGTGGAGGGAAACGATGCCAGTCTGCAGACTGTCGACTACCGCATCGAAACCGATTGGACCGGCGATCCCGAATTGGAAAGATCGCCGTTGTTGCTCGAGGGAGTGGCCGCCGGGCCGGCCGGTGTACAGGGATTGGCCGGCCAGTGGATGGCTCCCCTGACGATGTTGATGGGCAATCCCTGGAAACCGATCGAACTGAAAGCCGTGCGTGCCCGACTGAATGTGCGGCAGGGATTGCAGTCGGCCACGATCAGGAGCCTGACCGGCCCGGTGCACGGATTGCGGCCGGGAGACTCCCTGCACTGTCGGGTGCAGTTGCAGCCCCGGTACGGTTCTCCGTTGTTCGAGAACTTCGAGCTGCGCCTGCCCGCCGATCTGCACCCCGGCCCGTTGCGGTTGGTGGCTGCCAGCGCCGCCGATCTGTTCGCGCTCGAGGCGCAGCGGGCGGCGGGCATTTTCCAGGTGCACGATCTTTCCGGCACGGTCGATTTGCTGCGTGCGCCCCGCTCGGCGGACGAATTGGCCGTTGTGTTGTTCGAGCCGGGTCGCAGCCTGATCCTCGAGGGGAAGGAATGGAAGGCCCTGCCCGGCAGTATGCGCCGTTTTCTGAGTGAATCCAACAGCGGCGAAACCCACAGTCTGGCGGACGCCGTCGTGCGTAGCGCTCGGCCCGTCGAATGGCTGTTGCAGGGCTACTCCGTGCTTGAATTGAACTTGCTTCCGGAGACACCGGCACGCAATGAGGAAAGGCGACCATGAAAAGGATTCGATCCGATCGAAAGAGCTCCTCGGGAGCTTCGGCGAAGCTGGGGGGCATCGTGGGGGCCACGGTTCTGCTTTTGACCGCAACGGCGGTCTGGGCGGCGGGCCCGGTTTTCTGGGATTGGCCCAGCGGGCGTGCGTTGGATCAGCTGCGATTCGATGGCGCGGCCGTGGACCCGACCGGTGCATTGACGACCGGATGGTCCGCCCGACCCGTAGGCCCGACCGAATCGAGTGTGTACTGGTCGCTGGCCGACGACGGCGCCGGTGGATTCTTTACCGGGACCGGTCACGAGGGCGAGATCTATCACACCGACGCCGACGGTGGAACGACGCTTTTCGCGACTCTCGGTGCCTCGGAGGTGCTCAGCCTGTTGGTCACCCCGGACCGCGGGGTCTTCGCGGGTACGGCACCGGAAGGCAAACTTTTTCATATCGACACGAAGGGCCAGGTCAAGCTGGTCGGTACGGTCGACGGCGGATATATCTGGGCGCTGGCATCGGGCTCGGATTCCGGTACGGTCTGGGTTGCGGCAGGAGCGCCGGCATCGTTGTATCGCTACGAGGAGGACCCGGGGCTGCGGAAGGTCGCCAGCTTCCCGGCGACCAATGTGCTGGATGTAGCGCTCGCCCGCGATGGCAGTCTGCGGGTCGCCACCCAGGGGCCGGGACTGGTCTATCGCGTGGATCCGGGGCACACCGACGCACTCGAACTGCTGTTGGAGACTCCGCAGGATGAGGCGCGCAGCCTGGTGACCGGGCCCGATGGACAGTGGTACGTCTTGTCGTTGCAGCCCAAGGATCGCGAATCCGCTCCAGTGCCCAACGACAGTTCGCCCCAGGCTGTCCCGCCGACCGGATTGAGCCCGCTGCGGGGGGGGGGCAGTGCTCCGGAAATCCCCCGGGCCGCTCTTTGGCGCCTGGGACCAGACGCTGAGGTTTCCCTGTTCTGGAGCGGCGATGAGGATTTTCTGAAAGTGGTCTGGAGTGAGGATACCGGTTGGCTGGCCGGGGGACCGGCTGCCGAGGGTCAGGGGCGCACCCAGTTGCGCGCCCTGGAGCCTCCGGCCGGAAGCCGGCCCGTGGCGGTCTGGAGGGGAGGCGATATCCTGGACCTGCTGCTCCAGAGGAACGGGAACCGAAGCGGTCGAGTACTCGTCGCCCAGGGTCATTCCCACGCGGTCATTGAAACCGGTCCGGCAACCGAGGGTCTGCACGAGGCGTCGAGCGCGCCGCTGGACGCCGGCCGACCGGTTCGGTGGGGCCGAATGCGCTGGGACGGTACAGGGAACCTGGGGGGCGTGCGCTGGTCCGTACGCGGCGGCAACCGCTCGACGCCGGATGACTCCTGGACCCCCTGGTCCGACCCCTGGAATGACCAGGACCACGAGCTGGAATTGCCCCGGGTCCGATACGCCCAGTGGCGGGTCGAATTTTCCGACGAGGAAACCAAGGACCCGCCCAGAATCAGTTCCATCTCCGTCAGTGCGTGGCGCCAGAACTCGGTTCCACGCGTGCAGTGGCTGCGTCGCGAGATGCTGCGCGGCGTCGAGAGTGGCGGCCTGGTTTCCCATGCGGAGAATTTGACGCAGACATTCCGTTCGGGCCTACGGGTCGAATTCGATCGGCAGCGTCAGACTCGCACTCCGGTCACGCGACGCGGAGCTCAGGCCAGTCGTGCAGTCGAGATCTTTACCTGGCTGGCTGATGATCCCGATTCGGACAGCCTGGAATGCAGGCTCGAGTACCGGGCCCGTGGCGATCAGACCTGGCGGAGCATCGGTGAGCCCACCGGAGAATCGTTGCTCAGCTGGGACACGAACGAGGTCGCTGATGGCATCTACGAGGTGCGCCTGGTGGTCAGTGATGCTCCGGACAACCCGAGTGGCAGCGAATTGACCGCCCGGAAGATCCTGTCCGAGGTACGGATCGACAACACCGAACCCGAGATCTCGAAGTGGAAACTGGACCGCACCGAGACCGGTCTGAGAATTCGATTTGAGGCCCACGATCGCGGGGAACCGCTCGGGGGAGCCCAGCTCACGCTTCCGGACGGAACGACGGAAAGGCTCGATCCGGTCGACGGTATCTGTGACAGCACACGGGAGCGATTCGATCGCGAGGTGATCTGGCCGCGATCCGGTCTTCGCGATGACCAGCCCTGGCCGGTACGTGTCGAGGTGCGCGACCTCGGTGGCAACGTGGCCGCAGTCGAGGGGGAGGTGCGATGACCGGAGGTTTCATCGAGGCCTTCGAAGCTGATGAACGCTTCCTCCGCGAGGCCCTGCGCGAAGCCGAACAGGCGGCAGCCCAGGGCGAGGTGCCGGTCGGTGCGGTAGTGGTTCGGGACCAGCGGATCGTCGGGCGTGGCCACAACCGCGTCGAAGTTCTGTGCGACCCGACGGCCCACGCCGAAATCCTGGCCATCGGGGCAGCCGGCGGTCAGGGTGAGAGTTGGCGCCTGGACGATGCCACGCTCTACGTGACCCTCGAGCCGTGCTCCATGTGTTGCGGGGCGATTCTCCTGGCGCGTGTCGGCCGCTTGGTGTTCGGGGCCTCGGATCCACGCGCGGGAGCGGTGGTTTCGACGGCCCGGCAGCTGGACGGCAATCCGTATCGGCACCGGATCGAAGTGGTGGGCGGGGTATTGGCCGAGGATTGTGGCGGCATCCTGAGCGAATTCTTCCGCGCCCGCCGGAGTTGACCCACTCCGCTCAGTGGGCCAGAACGTGTTGTTTGCACTCGAGTTGAGGGGGCTGTGAGCGACACGAAATGGTGGCCGCACCGTGTTGCTTTTCCCCGAAACGGGTGCTATATTGCTCGCCACTTCGCTCGGACGCGGGTCCCGGCGAAGACCCGGAACAGTGTGGAGAGGTGCGAGAGTGGCTTAATCGGCACGATTGGAAATCGTGTGTGCCGCAAGGTACCGAGGGTTCGAATCCCTCCCTCTCCGCCAGACGGTTGCCTGTGGGCACGTGAGTCGGTTCGGGCGGAGAGGTGCCGGAGTGGTTGAACGGGGCGGTCTCGAAAACCGTTGAGCATCTTCGATGTTCCCAGGGTTCGAATCCCTGCCTCTCCGCCAGTCGACACGGTTGACTCGGAAAGCCGTGGAAGAATTCGACGCGGACCGGAATGGATACTATGTTTGGAATTCAGGTGGGGATGTAGCTCAGCTGGGAGAGCACTACGTTCGCAACGTAGGGGTCGGCGGTTCGAACCCGCTCATCTCCACCATCGATTTCTTGCGGGACGCACAAGTCGCGCAATGAGGCTGGATGGGCCAGGCCCGGTGTGACGCCGGAGCACTAACCCCGTCAGGACTGGAAGGTAGCAGCGGTACGTTCCCTTCGACGTGTGCGCCGTCAGCCTGGCCCGCTTTTTCCGCCGAGAATACGGATCGATGCGATCAAATCGGGTTGGGCTCAGGTCCAGCCCGATTTTTCGCTTACCGGCGCTGAAAGGCCAGATCGCGGCTGTTGCTTCGCCGCCGGTCGTGTTAAATTGCCGATTCGGGAATCGATCCGGATTCGGCGCCGATTTCCGCCCGATGCTGATCCCGGCTTTCACCCCTACGGAGCATCATGTCGTACCAGGCGATCGCTCGAAAATACCGCCCCGAAACGTTTGCCGAGGTCGTCGGCCAGACCCACGTGACCGGCACCCTGCGCGCCGCACTGCGCAAGGGCAAACTCAGCCACGCCTACCTGTTCTCGGGACCGCGCGGTTGCGGCAAGACGACGGTCGCCCGCCTGCTGGCCAAGGCCATCAATTGCACCTCCGGCCCGAAGGGGGATCCGTGCGGCGAGTGTGCGACCTGCACTGCGATCGCCAAGGGCAGCTATCTGGATGTGCTCGAGATCGATGCCGCGAGCAACACCGGCGTGGACAATGTGCGCGAGCTGCGCGACATGGCGCAGTACTCGCCGAGTGAAGGCAACAGCCGCGTCTTCATCATTGACGAAGTCCATATGCTGTCCAAGGGGGCTTTCAATGCTCTTTTGAAAATTCTCGAGGAACCGCCTTCGCGCGTATTCTTTTTCTTTGCCACGACCGAACCGAACAAAATTCCGCGCACCATCCTGTCACGCTGCCAGCGTTTCGATTTCCGGCTGCTGAGCCGCGACGAGTTGGGGGCGCGGATGCAGGAGATCGCGACCGCCGAGGGTGTGGAACTGGCCGAGACGGGACAGCGTCTGCTGGTCTCGCTGGCCGAAGGCAGTGTGCGTGACGGATTGAGCCTGCTGGATCAGGTCATCGCCGGCACCGAAGGCCCGATCGACGAGGAGGCCGTGGTGCAGGCCTTCGGGCTGGTCCGGTCCGAATTGTATCTCGAGTTGAACGAGGCGATCATCGCCCGCGATCCGGCGCGTGCCCTGCGTCTGGTCGAAACCTTGGCCACGACCGGGCAGAGCCTGGACGTTTTCGCCCGTGACGTGGTCATCAATTTCCGGAATCTGTTGCTGCTGAAGATCGATCCCGACCTTGGAGCGATGGTTGATGTGCCGCCCGACCAGGCGGCGAGGTTGCTGAAACAGGCGGGCGAATTCAGTGAGCAGGATCTGCTGGCGCTGATCGACCGCTCCGGTCGTCATTTCGAACGTATCCACCGCAGCACACAGCCGCGGATATTCCTCGAGGCGTCCCTGGTCGAGTACTGTCACTTTGAGTCGCGGGTACTGCTCTCGGAGTTGGCTCATCGTCTCGAGGCGCTCGGGGGTACACTCCCGGCCGCTGGGAGTGGAGCCGGTTCGGCTCCCGCGCGCGGTGGCTCCCGGCCCGTGCCCCCGGCACGAGGCTCCAGTGGCGGGATGAACGCGCGCCCGGCCGCACGTGCGGACGAACCGGTCGGGTATTCACAGCAACCCCCTGCGGTGACCGCGCCGAGCCCCGCCGCCGATGAGGCGGTGCCCGGCTGGACGGGGCTGATCGATCGCCTGATGGGAACCAATCCACGTATCGGTTCGTGCCTGATGAAAGGGCTGCCGGAATGGAATGAGGAGCAGACGGTACTGACCGTGACCTTTGGCGAGGATACGAAATTCGCGCTGGACAGTATCCAGGGCGAATGCGATCGCATCCAGGAGATCGCCCGGGAGTGCTGGAAGCGATCGTGCCGTTTCGTACTGAAATCGGGGAACTCCGGCCAGTCCGAACAGAAGCACGAGGAGATCCGGCAACAGGTGGCGCCGACCCGCCGCGAGGAATTGGACCAGGCCTGCAGGGAAGACAAGCAACTGGGGGACCTGGTCGATCTGATCGGCGGCAAGCCGCTGCCCGAGACGGATCGGGACCGATGGGATCCGCCCAAAAAATAGTCCCGGTCCGGACGGTGGACGGGACAAATCGGCCCGCGGGGCCGTAGAGGAGGAATCATGGATATTCGCATGCTGATGAAGCAGGCCCAGCAGATGCAAGCCAAGATGGCCAAGGCCCAGGAAGAATTGGCTTCCCGGACGGTGTCGGCAGAAGTCGCCGGCGGCCAGGTCAAGGTCACGATGAACGGCAAACATCGCGTCACGAATCTGGAAATCGCGCCCGAGTCCGTGGATCCCGAGGACACCGAGTTTCTGCAGGATCTGGTGCTGGCGGCGATCAACGATGCTGCCGACCAGGTCGATGCCCTGGTCGAGAAGGAAATGGGCGATGTCACCGGTGGGATGAATATCCCGGGCCTGCCGGGCATGTAGTCCGTGGAGCATTCCAGGAACAACAACGGAGTTGCAAACGACGGCGGCGAATTCCAGTCGCCCGCGCTCGAGCGCCTGGTTCGCTCACTCAGCCGCTTGCCCGGACTGGGACGCAAATCGGCCACCCGATTGGCGCTCCATCTGGTGTCCGAGTCCGCGGCCGCCGAGGAATTGGTCGAGTCCACGGCTCAGGCGTGCGAACAGGTATGCCACTGCGGCCGGTGTGGCGCCATCACCGAACAGGATCCCTGCCGCATCTGCACGTCGGAACGCCGTGATCCGAAGTTGTTGTGCATCGTGGCGACACCCGTGGACATCCTGCCCTTCGAGAAGGCGGGATTCTACCGAGGGCGCTACTTTGTGCTCGGAGGGTTGCTTTCGCCCCTGGACGGGGTGCGCGCCGAGGATTTGCCGTTCGGTAGATTGGTCGAGCGTGTGCGCCTGGATGGGGTCGACGAGGTGATCATCGCCCTGGATTCCAGCGTGGAGGGCGAGACGACGGCGTTGTACATGCAACGACTGCTGCAGGAGCTTCCGCGGGATTCGGACAGGGACGCCCTGCACATGACCCGTCTGGCCACGGGAATTCCCGTCGGCGGGGCGTTGGCCTACATCGACGAAGTCACGCTTCAGCGGGCTTTCCAGTTCCGTCGCGACTTCTGATGCGGCCGGCTCCGGCCCGGAGCGAATCCACCCCCCACCAAAACTCAAGAATGGGGTAAAGCCCCCTGTCCGGCAGTCGATACCCTGGATGAAGAATTGCATCCATCGGACCGTGTCGGAGGCGTAAGCCCGGCGGCAAGGGAGTATTTCATGGTCAGAGCCGAATGGGCCATCTTTGAAGAGGATTTCTGGGCGATCAACAACGTCCTGGATGACCTGCTGAAGAGCAGCCACGCCGGTAACATCATCCTGATCGATCGGACGGGGCAGCTCATCACGCAGTGCGGCCCCGATGTCGAGTTTGATCTGACGAGTTTCGCTTCGCTTTGCGCGGCGGACTTCGAAGCGAACTATCAGCTGGCGAAACTGATCGGCGAGAAGGATTTCAGCACCCTGTTCCATCAGGGGGCGAAGGACAGCATGTATCTGGGCAAGATCGCCAAGGGTGTCGTGCTGGTTGTGTTGTTCGACAAGAGCACGACCCTCGGTCTGGTGCGGCTTCGTGTGAAGCGCGCCGTCGAGGAACTGAACGGAATCATTGAGGAACTGTACACGAAACTGGAATACCGCAACGAGGAATACGATGCCTTCGACGAGAACTTCACCGAAGAAGTCGAGGCCGAGATCGACAACCTGTTCGTGGACTGACACCGGCGCGCGGAGCACCGGTAAGCTTGGCAAAAAGGGGTTAAGACCGTGTCCCTGATCAACTACTCATCGCGAGAGATCAACTGCAAGATCGTCTACTATGGCCCGGGACTGGGTGGCAAGACCTCGAATATCCAGTACGTCTACGAGAAGCTGGCCCCCGAGACCAAGGGCAAGCTCGTGACGCTGGCGACGGAGATGGACCGCACCCTGTTCTTCGACTTCCTGCCGCTGGAGCTGGGCGAAGTCAAGGGATTCAAGACGCGCTTCCATCTGTACACGGTGCCGGGGCAGGTCTACTACAACGCCAGCCGCAAGCTGATCCTGCGCGGCGTCGACGGCCTGGTATTCGTGGCCGACAGCAGCGAGTCGCGCTTCGATGCCAACATCGAGGCTCTCTACAATCTGCACGACAATCTCAAGGAATACGATCTGGATCTGAAGGAAATTCCGTTTGTCATGCAGTGGAACAAGCGTGACTCGGAGGACGCCCTGCCTGTGGCCGAACTCGAAGAAGAACTCAATCCGGACGGCTACCCTTCCTTCGAGGCCATCGCGGTCGAAGGCACCGGTGTTTTCGATACGCTGAAGGCCGTGGCCAAGCAGGTTCTGCGGCAACTGCAGACCGTCAACGCCTGATCGACGGCGGCGAATGCCGCATCCCGGTCGCAGGACACCCCCGGCAGTTTGTCGGGGGTGTTTTCTTTGTCCGCCACACGCAGTATATTGGTCCGGTTCCTGCGGGCCGGGCCCGCTTCCAAGCTACCGGAAAGGATCTTCATGCCGCGCCCGCTACTTTATGCTCTCGGTACCTTCTTCGGAACGGGCTTCGCCCCGATCGCACCGGCCACCGTGGCCAGCTTCGCCTACACCGTCCTGTGGTGGGCGGCTTGGACCGGACTGGGGCCGGTCCCGCTGTGGCTGCAGGTCGTGCTGTTGATCGTCGTTACGGCCATCGGAATCCCGATCGCCGGCCGACTCGAGAAGATTCATGGCGAGGACCCTTCGCTGGTCGTGATCGATGAGATCGCCGGTATGCAGGTAACCTTTCTGGGCGTGACCGGCGGGCCTGTGGCGTGGCTGGTGGGGTTCTTCTGGTTTCGTTTCTTCGACATCCTGAAACCACTGGGGGTCCGGCGCCTGGAGAAGCTGGGCGGTGGTCTGGGGATCATGGCTGATGATCTGGGTGCTGGTCTTCAGGCCCTGATCGCAACGCAGGCTACGATCCTGATCGCTGCCCGTTTGGGCTGGTCCCTGTGATGACACCGGCCGGTTCGGGATGCCGCTTGCGGATCGTGGCCATCGGCGACGAACTGCTCGAGGGGCGTACCGCCGATACGAACAGCAATCGTATCCAGCGCGCGCTGGGCCAGCATTTGACGCGGGCGCACGATGTTCAGGTGGTTCCCGACGAGCGGGAATCGATCGCCGCCGCCCTGGAGCGCACCGTCCCGGGCGACCTGGTCTTCGTCTGTGGGGGGCTGGGCTCGACGCCCGATGATCTGACGCGGGAGGCGGTTGCTGCCTGGGCCGGTGTGGAACTGCGTGAGAGGGCACCGTTGCGCGAGCGTCTGCAGCGGCGTCTGCGTGAGCGGGGCCTTCCGGTTCCTGCGGGGGTCATGAAACAGGCGCAGTTGCCCGCAGGCATGGAGCCGCTGGAGAACCCGGTGGGGTCGGCACCCGGTTTGGTCGGGAGCCTGCGCGAGCGGACCGTGGCTCTGTTGCCGGGAGTACCGGGTGAACTACAGGGGCTGCTGCCCCTGGTGGTCGCCTGGTTGGAAGAGCGCACGCTGCTACCGATGGTCCGTCCGGCACGCTTGTGGCGGACCGCGCAGGTGCCCGAATCGGCAGTGGTGGAAATGTGTCGGCCGGTGCGGGAGAGCTGGCCCGGCCTGCGCTGGTCGTATTGGCTGACCCGGTGGGGCGTGGATGTGCGCATCGCCGGGGAGCCGGGTTCGGATGCCGAGTTGGATGCAGCGGCCGACGCGATCGACGTCGCGCTGTCCCACCGCACCTATGCGCGCGAAATGCTTCCGCTGCCGTTGGTGGTGCAGAATGAGTTGCTGAAGCGGGGCCGGACCCTGTCGGTAGCCGAGTCGTGCACGGCCGGATTGCTGGGGGGGGCATTGACCGACGCGGCCGGCTCGTCGGGTTGCTTCCGAGGTGGGCTGATCGTCTATGCGAATGAGGCCAAGCAGTCGCTGGCGGGAGTGTCGGAATCCCTCCTGGTCGAGCACGGCGCGGTCAGTGAACCGGTCGTTCGCTCGATGGCAGAAGGGTGCCGTACACGTCTGGCGACCGACTATGCCCTGGCCGTCAGCGGGATTTCGGGCCCCGGTGGTGGCACCGAGGATAAACCCGTTGGAACGACGTGGCTCGCCGTGGCAACTCCGACGGCGACTTTTGCCGCCCGCTACCGCTTCCTGGCGGATCGTACGCGCAATCGGGCCCTGACGGTGGCCGTGGCCATCGACTCGCTCCGGCGGGTCCTGGACGCCGCAGACGATGTTGACCCGTTTCGGGACGATGACTTCTGGGCCCGGCGCCGATGAGGCTCTTTGTGGCCGTCTCCCCCGGGGAGCAGTTCCGCAACGCGCTGACAACCCGGCTTGCCCCCTGGCGCCACCGGCTGCCGGTGCGCTGGGTCCCGCCAGAGAACTGGCACCTGACTCTCTGTTTCCTGGGTCAATGGCCGAAATCCCGCTTCAATGCCCTGCAGGAGGCGCTTCGAAGGAGCATCGCCATCGACCCATTCGTGCTGCAACCGGGCACGGTGGGTGCTTTTCCGAATCTGCGCTCGCCGCGGGTCCTGTTCGTGCAGATGAAGGAGGCGGGGCAACTGGAGCGTTTGGCGGCTCAGGTGTGTTCCGGAGTGGATGCGACGTGGCCGGACGGACCCCGGGACCACCACCCATTTCGAGCGCATATGACCTGGGCCCGGATCCGCAAGCCACTCCAGCGTGATCAAGTCAATTTGTTGTCGCAAATCGAGTTGGCCGGATTACCGGAGATTTCCGTGGAACGGGTTCGACTCCTGAGCAGCGACCGGTTTCCCGCAGGGCCAAGGTACCGCGAACAAGCGGTTTTCGCCCTGCGAAAAAAAGGCGAATAAACCGGTTGCCAGCCCGCCAATCCCCGTGCTACATTGCCCGGGAACGAAATCAGACGAGGAGCATCGACAGGAGATGAAACGCATGGCGCAAAAAAAGGACGACAAGGCAAAGGCCCTGGAATTGACCCGGGCTCAGATCGAGAAGCAATTCGGCAAAGGGTCGATCATGGTCCTGGGCGAAAACAAGGTCTACGACCAGATCGAGTCGATCTCCACCGGCAGCCTGTCGCTGGATATCGCGCTGGGTCTGGGCGGCCTGCCCAAGGGGCGTGTCGTGGAGATCTACGGACCGGAGGGCAGCGGCAAGACGACCGTCTGCCTCGAAGTTGTCGCCAATTGCCAGAAGAAGGGCGGCGTGGCCGCGTTCATCGACGCCGAGCACGCGATGGATCCGATTTATGCCCGGAAGCTGGGCGTGGACATCGACAACCTGCTGGTCTCACAGCCGGATACCGGTGAGCAGGCGTTGGAAATCACCGAGATGCTGGTGCGTTCGGGCGCGGTGGACATTGTGGTCATCGATTCGGTCGCTGCCTTGGTTCCGCGCGCGGAGATCGAAGGCGAAATGGGCGACTCGCATGTCGGTCTGCAGGCGCGACTGATGTCGCAGGCGCTGCGCAAGCTGACCGGTACGATCTCGAAGACCAACACCCTGGTCATGTTCACCAACCAGATCCGCATGAAGATCGGTGTCATGTTCGGCAATCCCGAAACGACCAGTGGCGGCAACGCGTTGAAATTCTACAGTTCGGTCCGGCTGGACATCCGGCGTATTGGCGGGATCACGCAGGGCGAAGAGGTCATCGGCAATCAGGTTCGCGTCAAGGTCGTCAAGAACAAGGTCGCCCCGCCGTTCAAGAAGGCCGAGTTCGACATTCTCTATGGCGAGGGCATCAGCTACGAAGGCGACCTGATCGATCTGGGGGTCGCCGCAAACGTGATCCAGAAATCGGGCGCCTGGTACAGTTTCGGGGAAGAGCGACTGGGGCAGGGGCGTGAGAATGCGCGCATTCTGTTGAAGGAAAACAAGGACCTGATGGAGAAGATCAGTAGTCTGGTACTGGGGCATTACGGCATCGGCGAGAATCCCGTGCCGGAGGCTGCGACCGATGCCGCGTCGGATGTCGTGGCCGGCAAGGCCGGCAAGGCCGGCATGGCCGGCGCCGGTTCAGCGCGGGTTTCCAAGGCTGCTGGCGCGGCCGGCAAGGCCTAGGGAGATCCGTCGTGTCCGTGGAGGAGCCGGTCGAGTTGATCGCCGTTCGCGAGGATTCGGGAGCCTTCATCCTGGTCCTTTCGACCGGCGAGGAACTCGAGGTGGCTACGACCTCCATGCCAGCGGATCTGCCCGAACTCGGGGTTGCCCTGGCACCGCGGATGTTGACCCAATTGCGAGAGGCGGCAGAGCGGAAAATCATCGCTCGCCGCCTCTTTTCGTTGTTGGACCGGCGCCAGCAGCCGCGCGCAAAGCTGATCGCGAAACTCGAGGAAAAGGGGCACGATCCGGATGCGGTGGCCGGGGTTCTGGACCGGATGCAGGAGCAGGGGATCCATTCGGACCGGGCCTATGCCGAAGCCTGGTGCCGGGATTGTCTGCTGCAACGGGCCGTCGGGCGGCGCTACCTGGTGGACAAGTTGCGCATCCAACGAGTAGATGTTGAAATCGCCCGTGCGGCAGCCGACGCTGTTCTGGATTCGGTACGTGAACAGCAGTTGGCTTTCGAGGCGGCAGCGCGCCGCTGGCGCCGTACTCGGCTGCCGTCCGATCCTGCGGATCATGACGGACGCCGCAAGGCCGAGGCGAAGGTGATTCGATTCCTGCAGGGGCGTGGGTTTTCCACCGGACTGGCGGTCACGGCGATGCGCGAAACCAAACCGGAATCCGATCTGCAAGAGGACGAGGAGGCACAGTGAGAATCCTGGTTACCGGCAGCGAAGGAATGCTGGGTGGCGCTGTCGTGGATCGTCTGGGAAAGGAACACGAGGTGTCGGGCGTGGACCGCGAAGACTGCGATCTGACCCACGAGGACGAAACCGTGGCCCTGTGTGATCGTTTCGCACCCGAGCGGATCATCCACTGTGCCGCCTGGACGGACGTCGACAGCGCCGAGTCGCACTTCGAAGCGGCACGGGCGGTCAACGCGGTGGCAACCGGGACGCTGGCGGACTGGTGTCGTCGACACGGGGCCGGGCTGACCTATGTCAGTACCGACTACGTTTTTCGGGGCGAGCAGCGAGGTGGCGGGTACGATGAGCATTCGGCCCGGGACCCGATCAATGCCTACGGTCGCACCAAGGCCGAAGGAGAGGAAATCGTCGAGGCACTGGGTGATCTCGGTCAGGTCGTGCGTACGAGCTGGCTCTTTGGCGATGGCCCGGTGCACTTCCCGCGAACGATTCTGCGGTTGCTTTCCGAGCGTGAATCATTGAGAGTTGTCGACGATCAGGAGGGGTGCCCCACCTATGCCGGCGATTTGGCCGAGGTGCTGGTGTTTCTGGCCGAGTCGGGCCGGGGTGGGATTTATCATGCCACCAACAGCGGTAGCTGTACCTGGTTTGACCTGGCCCGTGAAGTCGCGCGCCAGGGAGGCCAGGAGCCGGACCGAATCCGGCCCTGCGGGAGCGATGCCTACCCGCGTCCGGCCAAGCGACCCGAGTGCTCGGTCCTGCGCAGCCATCGTCTGGAGGAGATCGGTTGTGCGCCGCGGCCGGGTTGGCGCGATGCGCTGGCCCGCTACCTGGACCTCCTGAAGTCGGGAAAGGTACGATTTCCCTGAGAACTGCAGTAGGGGCTGGACCTTTCCGGCGCCCGCGCCGGAAAGGAATTTGCCCGCGATGTCAACTGCTTCGGATTCCGCCCGTCACGCGCTCGCCCGCCAGCGTTTCAGCTCCGCCGTGGCGGATCTGCGTACCACAGCCGATCGCCTCGAGGAGGGGCACCTGCAGGCGGTCATTGCGTTGGCCGACGACGTCCTGAACGCCTGGAAACAGGGGGGACAGCTCCTGATCTGTGGCAATGGGGGCAGCGCAGCGGACAGTCAGCACATTGCGGCCGAGCTCGTGGGACGATTCCTGGCCGAGCGTCCCGGGTACAATGCCCAGTCCCTGACGACCAATACCTCGAGCCTGACTGCCGTGGGCAACGACTACGGCTACGATGAGATCTTTGCGCGCCAGGTGCAGGCGCTCGGGCGTTCAGGAGATGTCCTGCTCGTGATCTCGACCTCCGGCAATTCCCGCAATTGTGTGAGGGCCGTCGAGCAGGCACGTGCGAGCGATTTGCGCGTACATGGTTTCCTCGGGGGCGACGGAGGCTTGCTGTTGCCTATGACCGATTCCTCGTTGGTTGTGCCCAGCGACGCGACGCCGCGGATCCAGGAAATACATATCACGATGGGCCATGTCCTGTGTGACATCCTCGAGTGTTGGCAGACCGGAGACAACAACTGAGATGGACCACGGATACGCTTTCCTCGAAAATCTGCGACCGCGGCAATGGACCAAGAACCTGCTGCTGTTTGCGGGACTCATCTTTGCCAAAAAATTGGGACATCCGCAGTGCCTGTTGCGTGCTATCGCCGGAGTCGTGACCTTCTGTTGCGCTTCGGGGGTCATCTATGTGTTGAACGATGTGGCGGATCGTGAACTGGATCGGCTCCATCCCCAGAAAAAGAATCGCCCGATCGCTTCGGGGCGCCTACCGATCCCGGTTGCAGTGCGCGGCGCTCTGTTGCTGTTCGTGGCGGTGGTCATCGCTTCCCTTGCCCTGGGCCAGCTTTTTTTAGCCATCGTGTTGTTCTTTTTCCTGTGGAACTGGCTCTACACGCGTTGGTTGAAACGCGTACCGATTCTGGACGTTACCGGCATCGGCATGAGTTTCGTGATCCGGGCCGTTGCGGGCGTACTGGTCCTGTTGCCGGAATACCCGCAGGTCGGGATTTCGATTTGGCTTTTGCTCTGTACGTTTTTCCTCTCGCTGTACTTGGGCTTCTGCAAGCGGCGGGATGAGTTCAAGAAGATCTATACCGGGCACGGCCGTACGCGGCCGGTGCTGCGCGGGTACACCGAACCGATGCTGGATGCGTTGATCGGGGTCTCGTTCGGTCTGACGATGGTGATGTACTCGTTGTACACGGTCTGGCCGGACACGGTGGCCCAGTTTGGTACGCGCAACCTGGTATACACGGTTCCGATCGTGTTGGCTGGGCTCGGACGCTATCAGTATCTCGTGTACCAGGAGCAAATGGGCGGCAAGCCTCACGAGATCCTGCTCAATGACGGACTGTTGCAGTTGATCGTGCTGACCTGGATCGGTACGGCAGTCCGCGTCATCGGCGTCTGAGACTCCGGCACGGATCAGTCATCCGGAGGTTTCCATGCAAGCGAGAGTGGCACTGGTCGAGGCACGCCCCGAAACGATTCTTGATGATTTTCGCCGAGTGTTGCAGTTGGCCGGGCTCGAATCCGGATTCGCCGAATCCGACCCGCAACTGGTCGCCGGCCGTTGGGGCGGAGACTGGTTTCCGGGGACGGGCACGACGCCCTGGCAACTGGATGGGGCCCTGGCGATGCTGCGGCGGGCCGACGCCGGAGTCGCGCCCCAGCGGCAGGTGCTGGTCGTCGACCCGGTGTCCGGAGCGCCGGTCGCCGGTCGTCGGGGAGCTGCCTGGCAGGGGGTATTGGATCGAGCGGGCGCCTCGGCCTTTGATCCACTCGCGTACCGATGTGCGCCGGTACACCCCTCGGGGCCGTTGCCCTCGTTGGCTGCGGCCTTGCGGGGGGCCCCGACCTGTCCGGCGCCGATGCAGGGCAAACCCGTGCTGCTGATGCCGGTACCGCGCTGGTGCGACTCCTGGCCGCTGGCCGGATCCATCGAGTTGCTGGGGGCTCTGCTGGGTCCGCAACACCGCCGGCCCCAGGCACCGTTGAGCGAGGTTCGAGCCGAGTCGCTGGCCTTGGCCCGGGAGCTGTTTCCGCAGATCGGGGTCCTGATGGATGCGACGGTCTGGGGGATCTGCCGGGGTGGTTCGGTGGAACCCGTCGCTCGAAACGTATTGTTGGCGGGGAACGATCCGGTCGCTGTCGATGCTGTTGCGGCCCGTTTGATCGAAGGCTCCGATCGACCGGCACCCTGGCTGGATCTCTGCGCTCGGCGTGGTCTGGGCGT
>JANTGJ010000020.1 GCA_024762975.1 Candidatus Krumholzibacteriia bacterium | reverse complement strand
CACCCATTCCCCGGTTGGCCACGACGTCCGGATGATACTCCTTCGCCAGGCGGCGATAGGCCCTCTTCACTTCGGCGTCTGCGGCGTCGGAACGGATACCCAGGGTGGCGTAGGCGGCATCCAGGTTGGCCGTCGGCTGGAACATCGCATGGGCTTCCTCGTAGTCGCGCGCGGACAGGCCCAGATGCGTGGCAATCGAGCGAATCATCGTTTCTTCGGCCGAGTCGAAGTGGCCGTCGGCCATGGCGATGCTCATCAGCAGCGAAACCAGATCGCGCATACGCTGAGGTTGATGGCCCAGCAGTTCGCGGATCTGGCGTGCGAATTGTTCGGCGGGGATTTCCGAGTCCTTGGCCTCGTTGAAGACCTTCGCCGCGGTTCGCCGGTCCTCGGCGTTCATTCCCAGGCTGTCCTTCAGGAAGCGATCAAAGGACTGCACTTCGGCCTGGGTGACTCGGCCGTCGGCCTTGGCCACCTTGGCCGCCAGGCTGATCACCGCGACCAGGAAGGCCTGTTGAGCCTGCTGTGCGCTGTAGGGATGGGAGGGACCGAAGGCGCTGCTACCACGGCGGGGGCGATGGTATGCATCTGCGCCCGGGCCACGTTCTCCCACATTCGAGCCGATGGCGCCGCCCAGGATCGCGCCCAGGGGGCCGCCCAGCATGAAGCCGATGCCGCCGCCGATCAATGTGCCCAGCAATCCCATCTATGCAGCCTTTCGAGTTGGTGAAACGAGCAGGGAATATAGTCAAACGCCACGAGGCGGCCAAAGTTGCCCCGAAGTGCAACGGATACACGATAAGACAAAAGTTTTATTCAAGTGGAGCACTCGATTGCCGAAATTTTATGATGATGTCCGTATTGGCGGGCAGGTAAAACTCGCCCATTGCGGAGATCTTCGGAGGGTTCGGTCCCCGCAGATGAAACAAGGACGGAAGCATGAACATCCTGGTTGTGGAAGACGACTTCATTAGCCGAAAACTGCTGTGCCGCTACCTGGATCCGTACGGTGACTGCGACGTGGCCGTCAATGGGAATGAAGCAATATCCGCCGTGAGGCACGCGCTCGAGGTGAATTCGCACTACGATCTGATCTGCCTGGACATCATGATGCCGGGTATGAGCGGTCAGGAAACGCTCAAAGGAGTGCGCGAGCTCGAGAAGCAACACGATCGGCTCGAAGAGCAGCGCGCCAAGGTGATTATGACCACCGCTCTGGAGGATCAGGAAAACATTCGCCAAGCCTACGAAGCGTCGGCGGACGGCTATGTCGTCAAGCCGATCGAAAAGAAGAAGTTCCTGGCCAAGCTCGAAGAAATGGGTCTTGCCGTGAAAGCGAGAGTCTAGAATGGCCCAGGCAGTCGCACCCCTCACCGCCGAGGATCGGATCAGCGATCAGGAATTCCAGGCGATTCGCCGCCTGGTGTACCGGCAATTCGGGATCAACCTGACCGAGCAGAAGAAAACGCTCGTAGTCGGGCGACTGCAGAAGGTGATCAAGAATCGTGGATTCGATTCCTTTCGCGACTACATCGATTGGCTGGGCTCGGGCAAATCGGCCGAGGCTCTGGAAGAGTTGGCGAACAACATCTCGACCAACCACACCTTCTTCTATCGGGAGAAGGCACACTTCGAGTACTTCAGCCAAAAAATCCTTCCCGAATTGACCGCACGGAAGGAACAGTCGGGTGACCGCACACTGCGCATCTGGTGTGCGGGATGCTCGTCCGGCGAAGAACCCTATACGCTGATGATGCTCATGCTCGAGCACCTGGGCGCGAAGTTGAACGGCTGGAATCCCCGCCTGCTGGCAACCGACCTTTCGGCCCAGATCCTCAAGACTGCCATGTCCGGTGTCTACGAAGAGGACCGCGTCGCCGACCTGCCCGCCGGGCTGCGGAACAAGTATTTCAGCAAGCTGCCGGACGGTGATCTGTCCGTCGCCAACACGATCCGCAGCCGGATCGACTTTCGCCGCCACAACCTGATGGAGGCGAAGTTTCCCTTCAACAAACCTTTCGACGCCATCTTCTGCCGAAACGTGATGATCTATTTCGACCGTGAAACGCGAAACGCGTTGGTGGCCAAGTTCCACCAACACACGGCGATGGGCGGTCACCTCCTCATCGGTCATTCCGAATCACTGGGTCGCGACGATACGGAATACGACTACGTGATGCCGGCGGTGTACCGGCGGGTTCTCTGATCGAATATCCCCACGGATCGAAAGTTCTGTTTCCGCAGACGTGATTCTTCACTAGACTGCTTTTGTTCAATTCGCTCCCGGCATTCATTGTGAACGGAGAGGCCCCATGACCCGCGCAGCTACGCCCCTGCACTTGTGGATCGTTGGAATTGTTTCCCTGTTGTGGAATCTCGTCGGTGCGTTCGACTACCTGATGACCCAGTTCCGGGTCGAGTCCTATCTGGCGAAGTTCACTCCCGAGCAACTGGACTACTATCTGAACTTCCCGGCCTGGATCGAATTCTTCTGGGCCTTGGCGATCTGGAGTTCGGTCGTTGCCAGTATCCTGCTGCTGTTGCGCATCCGCTGGGCCGGCCTGGCGTTCATGATCTCGTTGGTTTCGATGGTCGTGACCGCGGTTCACAACTGGGGATTCACCAATGCGATGGAGATCTCGGGCACGGGAGGCCTGATCTTCACGATCATTATTTTCATCATCGCCGTACTGCTGGTCGTGTATACGCGCTGGATGTGCAAGCGGGATGTGATCACCTGATCGGCGGCTTCGACCGCCCGGCAAGGAACACCAACCGGCCCGCGGGACACCGGGCTCCAAGAGGGATGACTGTATGAACGACGCCCTGTTCTTCTCCGATGCCGACGGCGCGGGCTCCGCGTTGCCCGAACGTCACGAGATCGAAGATCGCTACAAGTGGAAGCTGGAGAAAATTTTTCCGGACTGGGACTCGTGGGAAACCTGTTTTGCCGAGATCGAAGCCGAGCTACCGTCGATCGCGGAATTGCGCGGTACCTTGTCCGGTTCGGGCAGCGCATTGCTGGGCGCCATCGAATCCATCCATGCCGTTCGCCGCAAGCTGGAAAAGGCCCTGGTTTTCGCCGGCATGAAGAGCGATGAGGACACTCGTATCGGTGAAAATACCGGCCGCAAGGGTCGCATCTCCAGTCTGGGTGTGGGCTACGCCGAGGCTACCAGTTGGTTCGAGTCCGAGCTGCTGGAAATCGAACCGGCACGGCTGAAAGAACTTCTGGCCGAGGAGCCGGGGCTCGCTCTCTTCGAACACTTCATCGAAGATATCCAGCGCGCCCGCGAACACACCTTGCCGGCGGAACAGGAGGCGCTGTTGGCCTCGGCGGGCCTGATGTCCCGGGGCGCCGGTGCGGTGTTCAACGCACTGGACAACGCCGACCTGCGGTTCGGCGAAATGGAAGACGAGACGGGCGAGAAAATCGAACTGACGAAAGCTCGCTACTACAAGTTCATCAAGTCGCCGGACCGACGGGTGCGGCAGGCCGCTTACGAGTCCTTCCTCGATTCCTACGGAGCGGTAAAGAACACGCTGGCGGCCAATCTGGATGCCAACGTGAAGAACCACGTCTTCTACGCCCAGGCCCGGAAGCACGAAGGTACACTCGAATCGGCATTGCATCCGGATGCCGTACCGCCCGCGGTGTTCCATTCACTGGTCGAATCGGTGACCCGTGGGATCGACACGATCCATCGCTACACGGATCTGAAAAAACGAGTCCTGAAGCTGGATCCGCTCCGAGAGTACGATCTGTCCGTGCCGCTGTTCACCAAGGGCGAGTTCCGCTTCGAATACGACGAAGCCTGCGCGATGCTGCAGGACGCGTTCGCGCCGCTGGGGCCGGACTATGTCGCGACCGTGAAACAGGGCATCGACGACGGCTGGATCGATGTACACGAGAACGCAGGCAAGCGTAGCGGTGGCTACTCGAACGGCGTCTACGATACGCCGCCCTACATCCTGCTGAACTGGGCCGATCAGCTGGGTGACACCTTCACCCTGGCACACGAGTTGGGCCACTCGATGCATTCGTTCCTGGCCGCAGGGCATCAGCCCTACGTGTACGGCGATTACCCGATCTTCACCGCCGAGGTCGCCTCGACATTCAATGAACTGCTTCTGATGGACTACCTGTTGAAGAAGACCGAAGATCGTGATCGGAAACTCTTCCTGTTGGACTACCACCTTTCGCAGATCAACAACACGGTTTTCCGGCAGACGATGTTCGCCGAATTCGAACTGCAGATCCACCGCCTGGGCGAGCAGGGCCAGACGCTGACGGCCGACTCGGCCGGCGAGCTCTACCAGGGGTTGCTGAACAAGTACTGGGGCCCCGCGGTCCGGTTCGATACCGAACGCAGTCCGTTGACCTGGTCACGGATTCCCCACTTCTTCTACAACTTCTACGTCTACCAGTATGCTACGGCCTACTCCGGCGCGGTGGCATTGTCGCGCAAGGTCCTGGCCGGCGGAGAGTCCGAACGGGAACAATACCTGGACATCCTGCGTTCCGGGTGCAGCAAGTATCCCGTGGAAACGGTACGACTGGGTGGTGTGGACCTGGCTTCGACGCAACCGATGAGCGATGTGATTGATCTCTTCGGCGCCCTGGTCGATCAGGTCGAAGAGCTGTTGGACTGATCCCTCTTGCCCGGAAGGTATGTAGATTCATGACGAAACGGATCCTGATCCTGATCGGTATCGTGTTGACGCTGACGGCGGTGTGGGCCGGGGCGCAGGATACCGAGGCCGAAGCGCCGAAAGACGATCTGGACGGCGTTGATTCGAACAATGAGCTGATCGAGGTTACGGGCCCGGTTCTCTATGAATCGGCCGCGGGCGACTTCTCGGTCCGGTTCCCGCCCGGATGCGCAACCTACCGCGAACGGACGATGGACCAGGAGTCGCTCCCGGAGGATTACGATCTGGTTTCGATGACGGTCTACACCTACTGCGACCGAAAGGGGCGCTCCAACGAGGGATGTTCCGTCGCCGCCTATGTCGACCGCGATCTCGAGGACGGGCCGCCGGCGGATTCGGGTTTCGTACTTCAGCGCACCCAGGCCGTCTTGAAGCAGTATGGGGTCCAGGTTCTTCATCAGAAGCCCTATCACCGCGAATTGAAAGACGGGCCGACGCTGGAAGGTGTCGATGTGCTGGCGACTGATCCTGACAAGACAGGACAGGTTTGGGTGCGTGGCTTGCTGGTCGAAGGGGACGTCTACATGCTGACGGCCTGGCGCGCGCACGGCGCATTGGCGACCGACCCGGATTTCGTTCACTTTTTTGAATCGTTCCGACCCCACATGTAGCACTGGCAGATCGAGAATCCATAACGAACAGGATCGAGGATGGAGTACTGTCATCGCCGATTTGCTGCGGGAGTGACCGGGAGGTACCGGACACTCCTGTTTTTCCTGGTGGCCCTGTGTCTGGTGGGTGCGGGCTTTGCCCATGCCCAGGATGACCCCGAACCGTCCCGTCAACTGGAGGAGACGGTTCGGGGTGCCGTGTCAACGCGCCAGGACACTCAGCAACAGTTGGACGGCTGGGCGGCTGAACAGGTGGAATTGACCCGCCGCTACCGTGCCGCCGAGGCGCAGGTAAAATGGCTGACCGGCCGGCGAGCCGACGAACAGCAACGGCTCGATGCCCTCGAAGCAAGAATCGCCGAGATGGCCCGTCGCCTGGGTGAATCACAGCGCCTGGAGGCCAGTATCCAGGATACGATGATGGTCCTGATGGGACGACTCGAGGATTCCGTAGATGCCGGGCTGCCTTTTCTGCCGGCCGAGCGCGAATTGCGCCTCGAATCCTTGCGGAGCGAACTGCTGAAACCGGACGTCCCGTCGGCCGAGAAGCTGCGCCGGTTGCTGGAGGCGTTGCAGGTGGAGGCCGGCTACGCCGCCACGATCGAGGTTTCAAATGAGCCCATCACGGTGGCGGGCCAGCGGATCCACGCCGATATCCTGCGCGTCGGTCGCCTTGCGCTGTTCTGGCGCACACCGGACGGGGAACGATCCGGTCGTTGGGATGCCGCCGCCGGGGAATGGGTCGAGTCGGACGGCCGCGACGTGCCGGCGATTGCTCGCGCCATGGAAATGGCCACGCGGCGCCGCACACCGGACGTGATCGGCCTGCCGCTGGGGAGGATCGCACCATGAGGATCCGAGTCGCCCACGGGTTTGCCGCCGGTTTGGTGCTGGCTGCGTTGGGGCTGTTGGCCGGGCCGGTTCCCTCTGTCGCACAGGACATCCGTTCGGCGCAACAGAAAGCCGTCGCGGATCGATCCGCGGCCGAAGTCGAGGCGCGGGAAGCCGCAGCACGAATCCTGAATGACCGCGCATCGCTGCTGGCCGAGGTGGAACGTCTGGAGGCCGAGCAGGCAGCTCTCGAAACCCAGGTCGCGGACCTGCGGCAACGCCAGGCCGACGGTCGCGCCGAACTCGACCGGTTGGCCGAGGAGTGGTCCGGTGTGGAGCTCGGATTCCGCGAAATCTCGGGCAATGTGCGCGTGGCCGCCCGCGATCTGGAATCGATGCTGCAGGCATCGCCGCTGAGTGCCGGTGCGGCATGGCGCCTGGAGACGATTGCGCCGTTGCTGGAGACGGGCTACTTCCCCGACATCGACGACATCGCGGGCATGGCAAAGGTCTTTTTCGACGAGATCGACCGCGGCGGGCAGGTCGCGCGCCGGACCGGTTCCTTCGTCGGGCGCGATGGGGTCGAGACGACCGGTGAAATCTATCAGTTCGGGAAGTTCTCGACGGTCTACCGGACCGACTCCGAGCTGGGATTCCTGACCTGGGCGCCCGGTGGATCGCAACTTTTTGCGTTGGCCGACGAGCCGCCCCGCTCCCTGCGCGGAGCGCTGCGGAAATACTTGTCCGGCGAAACGGAGGTCGCACCGATCGATCTGAGCGGCGGCTCCGCCCTGCGCCAACTCGGTTCCGGTACGGGATTCATCGAGCAGGTTCGCTCCGGCGGTCCGATCGTCTGGCCCATCGTGCTGATCGCCCTGGTCGCGTTGGGCATCGTCGTCTACAAGATCATTTTCCTGCGCAAACTGCACGGAAACACCGACCGTCTGATGGGGCAGGTCCATGAATGCGCCGCGACCGGCGACTGGGATGGTTGCGCTCGGATCGTTGCCGATCATGCGGACAGGAAATGGCCGGTCCTGCAGGTGATTCGGGCCGGCCTGGGCGCGCGCGACGAAGACCGGGAGACGCTGGAGAGCACTTTGACCGAGGCGATCCTGCGGGAATTGCCGGGCATCCAACGGGGAATCGCGGTACTGGCGGTTCTGGGAGCGGTTGCGCCGTTGCTGGGCTTGTTGGGTACGGTGACGGGTATGATCGATACCTTCCGCGTCATCACCCTGTATGGCACCTCGGATCCGAAGCTGATGTCCGGCGGCATCAGCGAGGCGTTGGTGACCACCGAATTGGGGCTGGCGGTCGCGATCCCGATCCTGCTGCTGCATACCTGGCTGTCGCGACGTACCGATCATTTGATCGGTGACATGGAAGAGAAGGCCGTGCAGCTGACGAACATCGTGCAGAAACAGAAACTGGCCCGCTAGATGGACCTGTTGGCGGGCATTGCCGAATACCTGCGCCAGGGTGGCTGGATCATGCTGCCTCTGGTCGCAGTGTCGGTTGTGTTGTGGTCCATGATCGTCGAGCGGTGGCGCGAGTTCCGGCGACTGGGCGCAGGCCCCGGATTGCAGGGCGAGTTGTTGGCACATTTCGAGATCGAGCGCTGTGGCGACCCCGAACTGGATCGCGAGATTCTCAATCACTGTGCACTCCGCCTGTCGCGTGGATTGGACGACCGGTTGGCGGCGATCGGGGTTCTGGCTACCGTTGCGCCGCTGCTGGGCTTGTTGGGCACGGTACTGGGAATGATCCAGACTTTCGACGTGATCTCGCTGCACGGTACCGGCGATGCCCGCGGACTGGCCGGTGGAATCTCCGTGGCCCTGGTAACGACGCAGACCGGCCTGCTGGTCGCCATCCCCGGCCTGCTGGCGAGCAATCGTCTGGGGCGCCGCGCGCAGGAACTGAAAACCCGGTTGGATGAGGCTGCTGCGGCGCAGGCGCGTCGACTCAAGCACCCGAAGGAGACCCGATGATCAACGTGCGCAAATCCCTGCGCGGCGGAGAGAACCGCGTGGATATCAACATGGGTCCGCTGGTGGATATGGTATTCCTGCTGCTGATCTTCTTTGTCGTGACCACGAGTTTCGTCAAGGAAACCGGTATCGATGTCGCACGCTCGACCGCCGCGACGGCCGAGGTGAAGGAACGCGGCAACATCATGATCGGAGTGACGGCCGAAGGCGAAGTCTGGTTCGACGGCAAGCGGGTCGACGTACGTTCGGTGCGAGCGCTGGTGGAACGCGCCCTGGCCGAGGATCCCGAGAGCGGCGTCGTGGTCGTTGCCGACGCGAAGAGCGAGACGGGCGCCGTGGTCCAGACGATGGACCAATGCCGACTGGCCGGCGCCTCGAATGTGAGTCTGGCCGCGAAACGTGGGAATGCGCGGTGAGTGTCGTGCTCCGGCATCGCGAACCGTTGTGGCGCCGCATTCTGGTAGCGGCCGTGGTGGCCATCGCCTTGAATCTTCTGTTGTTCGGATTCGCCTCGACCCTTTCGCGTGAGCGGGCGTTGCCGCAGGATCTGTCGTCGCCGGTCCCCGTCTCACTGATCACGGTGAATCCACCTGCGATGACCGAGGAGCAGCATCGCAAACCGCCCCCGCCGCCGAAACCGAAGCCGAAACCCGAGTTCGAACCGGAGTTCCTGCAGCCGGTGATCGGCAAACCCGAGATCGGCGGCCTGGTGGTCGCACTGGATCCGGCGGTATTCGACGGTGGACCGCAGGCGAACGACTTCGTCTTCAATGCCATGGACCTGGATCAACCGCCGCAGTTGATGAGCAAGGTGGATCCGTTTTATCCGCCGGCGGCCCGCGCCCGCAACCTGGAGGGCGTTGTGACGGTCCGTTTCCTGGTCGAGGCCAGCGGCCGGGTCAGCCGCGCATCGGTCGTCGACTCGCGGCCCGTCGGAATTTTCGAAGATGCCCTGCTCGAAGTCGTGCCCCGCTGGCGTTACCGGCCCGGCAGGATCGACGGCAAGCCCGTATCGGCTTGGCTGCAGACGACCATGAAATTCACGCTCGAGAACTGAGGAATCGATGGCGCGCTTTACGGCAACCTGGACTGTGTTTCTGCTGATGGCCGTTCTCGGCTCGGCGGCTGCCCAGGATCTGGACCGTGCGGCACTGCAGGCATCGATCGAATCCGGCGAATCGCTCAGTGGTGCCCAGCGCAAGGCGTTGTTCCGTGCGCGCAGCCATCGCCAGGAAGGTCGCCTCGCGGAGGCGCTGGGCGTGCTGGGAGAACCATTGGAAGGTCCGGGTGCTCCGCTGTTGCAATTCGAACGGGCCCAGGTACTGGCCGATCTGGGTGACACGGCCGGCGCCCAGGCGGCGTTGCAGGCGGCCTGCGCCGCGGAACCTTCCTTTGCGCGCGCATGGCTGCGGCTGGGTGAGATCGCATACGGGTCGCAGAAGTATCGGGTCGCGGGGGAAGCGTTCGAGCGGGGTTGGGAGCTCAGTCCCGACCGCCGGCCGGAACTGCTCTACTACTCGGGGGTCTCCTGGCTGGCCGCCGATCTTACCACCGAAGCTTACCGGCCATTGACAATATTACTTTCTTCGGCGACCGACGCTCCATTGGATTGGTACCGCGCCTGGATCGCCGCTGCGGTGGAAGTGGAAGAGCCGGATGTCCGGATCGTGGAGCAATTGTGCTCTACCCACGCAGCTGACCCGGCGGCCTGGCGTCTGGGCGGCCGTTACGCTGCCGGACGTACCGACTACGAATCGGCGGCAACCTACCTGACGGTGGCCAGCTACCTCGGTACGTTTGATTCCGAGGACTGGCGTCGACTGGGCGACCTCTATGCCGTAATCGAGGTGCCGGTGCAGGCTGCCCGTTGCTATGAAGCCGCTGCGGTCGGTGAATCGACTCCCCACTTGCGCGATCGGGAACGTTTGGCTGGTGCGTGGGTCGCCGCCCACCGACCGGAGGAAGCCCGCGCCGCCCTGCTGGCCGCTCTGGACCAGACGGAATCACGCCGATTGTGGATCCTTCTGGCCGATCTGGAGTATCAGGAGGAAAACTGGGAAGCGGCGTTGGCGGCCTACGACAAGGCTACGACGATCGATCCCGCCTGGGGCCGCGGCTGGCTGCTGGCTGGTTTTTGCGCCCGTGAATCGGGTCACGCCGAGGAAGCGCGAGAATATTTGCTGCGCGCCGCAACCTTTCCGCGCCAGGCAAGCGCCGCACGCAGTTTGCTGGAGGAAATGAGATGAAGTATCGAATTGCCGAGGTCGGCCCCGACTCGGGCCCGCTGGTTCTGGAACTGGTGAACGCGTTGCTGACCGAGTTGGGAGAAGAGGCTGATGAATCCGGCGTCCTGATGGTCGCCGAGATGATGGCAGTCTGGGTCGCGGACCCCGGCTGCCACACGGCATTCCTGGCGCGTACCGAAGACGGGACCACCGTCGGGGTCGCGACGTTGTCGACAGCCTTTGCGCTCTACGCCGCAGGCCGTTACGGCATTCTCAATGAGATGTACGTGGTGCCGGAATGGCGTTCCCGGGGGGTGGGAGCCCAGTTGATCGAGGCCGTCGCGGCCCACGGTCGCAAACTCGGTTGGCGGAGGATCGATGTAACAGCCCCGGAGTCCGAGCGGTGGGATCGAACGCGGGAATTCTATGAACGCCAGGGCTTTGAGTTCACCGGTCCGAAATTGAAGCTTCTTCTGGATTGAAGGCGCCCCCCTTTTGAGTTCGCCGTATACAGTATTCAGACAAATAACGCACTGTTATTATATGAAATAGGTCGTCCAACCGGAAAGCGAGTGCGCAGGAATCTCACCGGGGCTTCCGGATCTCGCCGACTCGAAACACGCCATCCCGGGAAATGAACACTTCCTTGTCTTTGTTGTTTTTTCTGTTAAATTTTAGTGGCAACAAAAAATTTTAGTGGAAACCGAAACGCGGGTTCAATCCATCGAATCGGAGGTGGATGCATGCATGCTCGACAATCACAAGTCAGCGCCAGTCTGGAGGACTATCTCGAGGCCATCTTCCACACCGTGGATTCGAAGGGCGCGGCCCGCGCCAAGGACATCGTTCAGCGCCTGGGCGTGAACAACTCCTCGGTAACGCAAGCCCTGCGTTTGCTTTCGGAGAAGAAACTGGTCAACTACACTCCCTACGATCTGATCACCCTGACCGACTCGGGCGAGAAAATCGCCCGGGACGTGGTACGGCGGCACGAAGTGATGCGCCGGTTCCTGACGACCGTCTTGGGGTTGGAGGACCAGGATGCGGACGAGGGCGCCTGCCGCATGGAGCACGCGATCAGCGGGCTGGTTCTGGAGCGCCTGGTCCAGTTCGTCGACTATTTCGAGACTTGCCCATTGAACGGAGTGCGCTGGGACGATACTTCGGGGTTCTACTGCGCTCCGACTGAGGGTGTCGAGGGCCCGGGGTGCAGTCCCGAGGCCTGTCCGCGCAACGGTGGGCGTGCAACCGGGTTGATGGCCGGCGAACCGGACGAGGAAACTCACGGTCCGTCGAAGCGTGCCGCCACCTCCCCTGCCGAGGGGGCGTGACATGCCTCTCGATCAGATCCACGAAGGTGGAATCGCGACCGTACTTTCGATCGGCGGGGGTCGACAATTGCGCAGCCGGCTGGCCGCTCTCGGTTTGTTGCCGGGGACACCGCTCGAAGTGATCCAGAATTCGGGGCATGGACCCTTCATTGTCGGAGTACGAGGCAGTCGTATCGTGATCGGCCGGGGCATGGCGTCCCGTATCGAGGTCGAATAACAGAATTCGAGGCCGGGCCTGCGCACTGCGCATATCCCATTCCCTACCGAGGAATCCGAAGTGCCCAATCCGCAGAAGCGTGTGCTGAAAATTGCCGTGGCGGGAAATCCCAATGCCGGCAAGACCACTCTCTTCAATAACCTGACCGGCGCACGGCAGCGCGTGGGCAACTACTCGGGCGTCACGGTCGAGGTCATGGAAGGTACGCTGCAACGCGGCGACCTCGAGATGCATATCATCGACCTGCCGGGCACTTATAGCCTAACCGCTTTCTCCGAAGAGGAACTTGTCGCCCGCGATTTCCTGTTGCACGAAAATCCTGATCTGGTGATCGATGTCGTCGACGCCTCGAATCTCGAACGCAACCTCTACCTGACCACCGAACTGTTGGAGTTCGGCGTACCGCTGATCGTCGTGCTCAATATGAGCGACACGGCGCAGGATCGCGGCATTTTCATCGACGTGCAGAAGCTGAGCGAAGAATTGGGCGCGCAGGTCGTACCGGCCGTGGGGAACAGGAACCGGGGGACAGCCGAGTTGCTCGACGCCATCGTGCACTGGGACGCGCACGCGGCCGAGTTGCCGGGACCGGCGGGAAAGTGCCGTGCCGCAGGGCCGGGCGTCACTTCGCTGGTGGCGGTCGAGACCGGCGGCCATCCCGCCGAATGGATCGACTACGGTGAGAAGGTCGAGCCCGCTCTGGCCGAGATCGCACAGCATGTGCCGCCACGGGACCATCGTCGCTGGCTGACGGTCAAGTTGCTCGAGGAAGACGCCGAGGCGATGAACGAGTTGCCGGATCCGAATGCACGCGAGGCCGTGGCCGCCGTCGCCGCGCGATTCGGCGAGGACACCGGTGCCGATGCCGACACGCTGATTCCCTCCGGCCGCTACCACTTCATCGAACAGCTCGTGGGGTTCGTCTCGCGGGTGGTGCCCCAGAGAGAACGCACACGCACCGACCGCATCGATCGCGTGGTGCTGCATACGATCTGGGGTGTGCCGATCTTCCTGACACTGATGTTTTTCGTATTTACCGCGACCTTTGCGCTGGGCAACCCGTTCATGGGCATGATCGAGTCGGGCTTCGACTGGTTGGGTCGCACGATCTCCGGTTTCTGGCCGGTGGGTGCGGCCAGTCCGCTGAAATCGCTCATTGTCGACGGCATCATCGGCGGCGTGGGCGGAGTGCTCATATTCCTGCCGAATATCGTGTTGTTGTTCCTGGCCATCGCCGTGCTCGAGGGGACCGGTTACATGGCGCGCGCGGCGATCGTCATGGATCGCTTCATGAGCAAGGTGGGGCTGCACGGCAAGAGCTTCATTCCGTTGCTGATCGGTTTCGGCTGTACGGTTCCGGCGATCATGGCCACTCGCACGCTGGAAACCCGCAGAGACCGATTGATCACGATGATGGTGCTGCCGCTGATGAGCTGCGGTGCGCGATTGCCGATCTATGCGCTGATGATTCCCGCATTCTTTCCCACGCAGTGGCAGGGGCCGGTGCTATGGATCGTGTATGTGGTCGGAATCGTCCTGGCGTTGGCGATGGCACGGTTGCTGCGGGCCACCGTTTTTCGCGGTGAGACGACACCCATGCTGATGGAACTGCCGCCCTACCGTCTGCCGACACCGGTCAGTCTGCTGGTGCAGATGTGGACGCGTGCCTGGCTGTATCTGCAGAAAGCGGGCACGGTGATCCTGGGTGCCGCGGTGATCCTGTGGTTCTTGACCTTCTATCCGAAACCGCCGGCGGACATGCCCATCGATCCGGTCCATCCGAAGATGGAAACAACCACTTTCTCCGAAATGCCCGACGGGGGCGCGAAACAATCGATCGCTCTGCAATACTCGGTTGCCGGACGAGTGGGACGGATGCTCGAACCGGTGCTGAGGCCGCTGGGGTTCGATTGGCGCATCAACACCGCACTCCTGGGCGCGATCGCGGCGAAGGAAGTCTTCGTGGCCCAGATCGGTATTGTGTTTGCGGTCGAAGAGGCGGATGAGAACAGCGAGGATCTTCGGTCCCAATTGCGTGCGCTCTACTCACCTCTGGTGGGCCTGTGCATCATGATTTTTGCGCTCATCTCGACTCCCTGCATCGCGACATTTGCCATTACCCGCCAGGAGTCGGGATCGATCGGCTGGGCGCTGGCCCAGGCGTGGGGGCTGACGGCGTTGGCCTGGCTGTTCACGTTCGCCGTGCACCAGGTCGGCTTGCTGATGGGGTGGGGGGGATGAGGATGCCCGGTTGGGAAACCATCGTGGTCGGAATCATCGTCGGTGTGGCTCTGTTGTGGGGTTTGCGGGCCGTCTGGCGAGCCGTGCGCAAGGGCACCGTATGCTCCGATTGTGCCCATTCGGGCTCATGTCCATTGGCCGAGAATCCCCAACTGCTCGAGGAAATCCAGCGACGCAACACGACCGGTACCCTGGAACAGTGCCGGACCGGGCGTACGACCTGCGTGGAACTGGCGGCGTCCCTGGAAATCGATGTCGAAGCCGAACCGAAAGACCCCACCGACTAGCTCCCTTTTGCAGACAGATTTCCTTCAGTTTCAATGAATCCTGCCGATGATCACAGGGATCTCATTACGCCCTCAAACACTCAGGGGAAACGGTGAACGATTCCGGCCACAACTATGGCGAGGACTGGCAGACGCACCGCGGGCTGATCGAGGTGCTTCAGGCGGAGCATCTGAGAGTCTCGGAACGGTGCAGCGATGTCGTCGACTCGCTGGGCCGGGCGGATCGGGAACGGGCCCTGTATCAGGGCATCTTTGCCGAATCGCGCGACGCGATCTTCGTGGTCGATGGCGAGACGGAACGGATCGTGGCGGCCAATCGTGCAGCGGCTGAGCTGGTGGGCTGCGAGATCGTGGATCTGATCGACCGGCCCGAATCCGACCTGCACCCCGAGGACGCCAACGAGCGTCTTTGCCGGTTGTTCGCCGCTGTGCGGGCCCAGGGCGGTGTGCAACACATGGAAGGGCAGTTGCGCCGCCGCGACGGGGCGCTGGTGCCGGTTTCGATGTCGGCGCATGTCGTGCGTCATGGCGATCAGGACTTCGTCGTCGGGGTGGCTCGCGACATCTCCGCGCGGACCGAGATCGAAGCCCGAATGCGCGATCTGAACGAAAACCTCGAGCGGATCGTGGACGAGCGAACGCGCGATCTCGAACGGGCCAACCAGGAGCTCGAGAAGACGATCCGCCAGGCCAACCGAAACGCACTGGACGCCAGGACGGCGAACGAGGCGAAAAGCAATTTCATCGCCAACATGAGCCACGAGATCCGTACGCCCTTGAACGCGGTGATCGGTATGACCGACCTGCTGCTGGATATGCAGTTGGGCCCGGAGGAACGCGAGACGGCCGAGATCGTAGCGCGCAGCTCCCGGAATCTGAATGAATTGATCTCCGACATCCTGGACTTCTCGAAAATCGAGGCGGGCAAGATCGAGATGGAGCAGACCATCTTCCGGCTGGACTCGCTGCTGGAAGACCTGAACGAGACCTTCCAGTACCAGGCGCGCGAGAAAGAGCTCGAGCTGGACGTCGAGAGCGATCATCTGCCGGACTACGTCGTCGGCGATCCGGGGCGTTTGCGCCAGGTGCTGGTCAATCTCGTGGGCAACGCATTGAAGTTCACCGAGGAAGGCGAGGTGCGGGTGGAGGTGCGGTCGGTCGATGAGCTGGGCAGCAAGCAGCGTGTCGAATTCCGCGTGATCGACACCGGCATCGGAATTCCAGAGTCGAAGATCGCTACCCTCTTCCAGGCCTTCACCCAGGCGGATGTCTCGACCTCACGAAAGTACGGCGGTACCGGATTGGGGCTGAATATCTCGAGCGAACTGGTGGCCCGAATGGGCGGGAAGCTGGAAGTGGAGAGTCTGCCCGGCCAGGGATCGGATTTCCACTTCGTCGCGCAATTCGATACTCCTTCGGTGCACCAGATCGCCGAGGTCGTTGCCCAGGAGACGGGTTTCGAGATCGCCGCCCGTGGAACCGCCTCTCACCTGAGAGAGCAGGCCGAGGACTTACGTATCCTGCTGGTCGAGGACAATGTCGTGAACCAGAAGGTCGGCATCGGCATGTTGGCGAAGCTGGGGTTCTCGCCCCAGACCGCGAACGATGGGCAGGAGGCATTGGCATTGCTGGAGCGCATCGGCTTCGATCTCGTCTTCATGGATTTGCAAATGCCCGTACTCGATGGTCTCGAGGCCACGCGGAAGCTACGATCGGGCGATGCGGGTGAATTGAACCGGAGCGTGCCGATCATCGCGATGACCGCCCATGCGACCAGCCACGACCGGCGCAACTGTTTCGCCGCGGGCATGAATGACTATATCGCCAAACCGATCAGCTCGGACCAAGTCTACGCCGCCATGCTGCGCGTGTCGAATACAGAACCGGGCGAGAGTCCGGCCTCGGTCGCGACCGAGCCGTTCCGTTTCGAGGATCTGATCGCGAAGATGGACGGCGATGTCGCTTTGTCGGTCGAGATTCTCGATGTTTTCGCCACCGACTCACGCGCTCGCCTGGGCGTTCTCGAAATCGCGCTGCAGCGCTACGATTTCACGTCCGTTCGTGAGGAAGCGCACACGATCAAATCCAGTGCCCTGAACGTCGGTGCCGAGGCGATTTCGTCATTGGCTACCGAACTGATGCAAGCCGCCAAGGATCAGCAAACCGAGTTCGCACTCTCTCTGCTCGAAGATATCAAGCGGGAACTCTCTGAAGTCGAGTCTTCGATCCCCGCGGCCCATTGATGGAGGGCGTTGCCGTGTGTCCGGCGGCGAGATCCGACAAAATACCCAGCAATGAAATTGAGCCACGAAAAAGGGCCTACCGAAGTAGGCCCTTTTACGGATTTTCTCGAGGTCGCAGGTTGGACCCGCAACGAGTCCTAGCGGTACTGCGATTTCACGCTATCCCAGGAAACGTTGTCGTTCGCAACCGTGCACTGCAGTTGCTCGATGAAGCCATTGGGATCGCTATCGTCCAGGTCGGCTGCGATCGAGGCGTAGAACGCCGATCCCTGGTAGGTTCCCTGCCAAAGACCCTGTAGCGGTACGTTCACCGTAGACTCGCCGGTCGTCGGACGCTCGATGAACAGGCGTTCGCCGGTCCACTCCAGAACGTTCTCGTCGGCGTCGAGGAGCGAGACGGCGTAGTCCAGGAAGGTTTCCTGCTCGCCATCAGCAAAAACCACGACCACGACGGCGTTCCAGCCATCACAGTTGAACGCGGCGTCGACATCGGTCACGTTGCAGGCCTGCGCCAATCCCGGTGCGACCAGGATCAGGGCGAATACGAATAGGAGAATGTGCTTTTTCATCGGTCTAACCTTCCACGACAATTTTCGGTGCTCGGTAGGAGCGTCCCCCAGGATCGCTATCTCGGTCGTAAGAATACCATACGATGAACCAAAACGCAACACCAATAATCATTTTTGCAGAAGGTTTTTGAATTCGTCATAAAACCGTAACAGTTGTCTCACAGGCTGTTACAGGTACCGCTGAATCCGATTTCTAGAACGGGAGAAATCCGGTCCCCATTTTCAGATAGACGGTGTTGTTTCCAGCCTCTCCGTGGCCATAGGCCAGAACGATCGGACCGAGCGCCGTGCGGACCATCAGCGACAGATTCAGGCAGTAGCGCAGATCATCCCAGCGAGCAGAGTTCCGGTCGGCCCAGGCGTTGCCGGCTTCCAGTCCCGCCCCGAGATAGTACGACGGTGAAAAGAGCCCTGCACCGCGCAGCACCTCGTGGTACCACCCGATGGTGCCCAATCCGTAGTGACGCCCCCGCAGTTGTTGGTCGAGGTATCCGCTCAGGCGGTACAGGCCGCCGAGAGTGAACTCTTCGAATTGGGGCAGTTCGGTGCCCAGGTCCGATCCGCCTGACAGTGAGAGTTGGAAGGTGTGTCCGCCGCGACTGACGACTCCGCGCCAGCTCGTTTCCAGTCGCGAGTAGTGCAGGTCGCGGCCAAAATCCTCGCGACCAAGGAAAAGCGAAGTGCGGCTCTCGAATCCCTTCGTGGGAAAGTGGGGATCATCCAAAATGTCGATGCCCAGGAATGAGGTGTAGCCGCCGCGCCAGCCGCGGAATTCTTCCAGGCCCAGTCCGGACCGGTTGCGCGTCTTGAGAAAACCGTACTCGAGGCCGAGTCGCGCCTCGCCCCAGTTGCCCAGGCGGCTGCCCAGATCGAAGGTAGCCGCGTTCTCGGTCAGGTTGTATTCGCCGAGGCGTTTCTCCTGGTCGAAATAGTCCCGCGCCGAAAATTCGGAGCTGCCCCCGAAGGACAGGAAGGGAACCCGGCTCCAGCCCAACGGCTGACGAAATTCACTCTGCAGTCGGGAGATGCGACCGGCCAGCAGATCGTTGCGCCATTCACCTCCGAACCGGTTCATTTCCATCCACGAGCAGCGCAGACGGGCACTGACCTCGCTCTTGCCCCGCTGACCGCCGGAATAGTTCAGCGCCGCCTTGAACACATACGGTGCATACGAACTGCCGCTGGCAATGATTTTCAGAACGGTCCTGCCGTGCTCGCGGCTGACCTGGAAATCGACGAGCTCGAACACGCCGAAATCATAGATGGCGGCCAGATCGATCTTCAGCTGGGCCAGGTCCAGGGGTTGCCCCGCGCGCTGTCGGATCAGACGCCGGACCGCCGAGTCCGCGGCGGGACTGGTATTCAGCAAATCGATACGATCCACGATCGGAATGACCGTCGGCGAAGGCCGGTGGGCTGCCAGGTGTTCGGCATACTCGTCCCTGCCCAGGGCCAACGGCGCCAGCTGGGACTGGACGGCACGGGCGGCGCCGATCCCCGGTGCGATGGTTTCGCCGACGCGGCTGAAATCCTGGAAGCTGAGACCGTCCAGCGGCACCTGGATGACGATGTCGGCATCCTGCATCTGGATCAGTGTGTTGTGCCGCGACTGAATGATCAGCGACTGGCTGAGGATTCCGGGAATGCTGCCCAGGTCACCTTCGTCCGCTTCCTGGGGCACATTGCCCACGTCCACGGCGATCACGATATCCGCCCCCATGGCCCGTGCGACGTCCACCGGGAGATTGTCGATCACTCCGCCGTCGATCAGCTGACGGCCATCGCGTCGCACCGGCGGGAAGAGGCCTGGAATGCTCATGCTCGCGCGTACCGCCTGCAACAGGTTGCCATCGTGCAGCACGACGACTTCGCCGCTGTGCAGATCCGCGGCAACGGCGCGGAAGGGATAGGCCAGCTCGTCGAAACTCTGGTAGCCGGAGGTGGCCAGGCGAGGGTCGGCGAAAGCGAAACTCAGCTTCTGGCCGGCGATCAAGCCGCGATTGGTCAGAATCGCCTCGCGCGTGAATCCAAATTCGAGTGGCAGGAAATCGGTGCGGTCGTCCTGTTTGCGCCGGTAGGTGCGCTGGAGGCGATCCGGTGGATCGGAAAAGAGATCATCCCAGTCGATGCCCAGAATCTGCGTCTCGATTTCTTCGGGGGTCATGCCGAGCGAGAACAGTGCTCCGATCACGGCTCCCATGCTGGTGCCCGCGACGTAGTCGACCGGTACGCGCATTTCGCGCAGTACCTTGAGTACACCGATATGAGCGGGTCCGCGGGCGCCGCCGCCGCCCAGGACCAGACCGATCGTGGGGCGGTCGGAAGCCGGCGCATGCAGCTCGCAGGCGGGTTTGTTCTCGAGCTGGGCAGGTGCACGACCGGCGCCGGCGCACAGCAGCGCCGGGCAGACCAGAACGATCACCAGGACCCAACGATTGCGTTTCGTCATATCACCCATTCGATTCGGAACAACAGCTCGTTAGTGTCCGGCTTCGCGAACCGTTTCGAGCATCTCCGCTTCGCCGGCCACGGGAATCCGGGCCAGGATCGGCGTGCGTTCTTCTTCCGGCTTTTCGTCGAACCACCCCAGCAGCGCGGTGACCGTGTCCGAGATCGGTCGGAACTTCAATCCCGCCTCGATGGATTTCTCGTTGCGGAAGGTATGGAAACCCTTGTACTCGTCCTCGAACGGTGTCCAGATCGGGAAGTAGACCTCGGGATGGGCTTCGTTCCAATCCGTACCGATCCAGGTGAAGGTCGCGTCACCGCCGGTGGCTTTTTTCGTATCCTCGAGCATCTGCCGCATGGTCAGGGTCTGCTCGGGCCCACAACCATTGAAGACTCCGGTGATGTTCTGCTCGGCCAGGTGGATGATCCACTCGGTCAGGTCGCGGGCGTCGATGATCTGGATCGGATCATCCGGGCTGCCGGGGACCGCCACTTCGCCGCCCTGGCGCACACGCAGTGGCCAATAGGTGAAGCGGTGGGTGTGGTCGCCGGGACCGACGATATAACCGGGACGCACGATGGTGGTTCGGCCCGGCATCGCGGCTTGTGCCGCCTGCTCGCACAGGGCCTTCAGGGGACCGTAGTTCTGCCACTGATCCCCCATCTCCTCGAGGGTGGGATCCTCCATCGTGGCCAGCGGCGCGTCGACATCCTGGCCCATGGTGTCGGTGCGGGCGTAGGCGGAGATCGATGAAATATAGATGTACTGCTTCACATTCGGTGCCAGCAATTCGGCGGATGCTTTCACATGGCGCGGGTAATAGCCGCTGTTGTCGATCACGACGTCGAACGTGCGGCCCTCCAGTGCGCTCAGCCCCGCATCCTTGTCGGGATCACGATCGCCCTTCAGTTTTTCCAGCTCGGCGAACATGCCGGGATTGGTCTTGCCGCGATTGAAGAGCGTGACCTCGTGGCCATGAGCGCGGGCGGCTTGCACTTCCCACGGGCCGATGAACCCGGTACCGCCGAGGATGAGGATCTTCAGGTGGGGAATTTCCTTGGTGGCCACCCCGGTCTGTTGGGTCTGGTTGCAGCCCCATACGAAAAGCGCAGCCAGCAGGGCCAGGGTCAGGATGATTCTCTTCGACATGTTTCGCTCCTGTTTCATTCCTGCAAGGCGACCGGTCTTGCGGCCGCCGAATTGACTAGGGTTGGACCAGTACGATTCTGCCCTCGCCGACGTTGCGCGCCCGGATCAACATTTTCCGCAGCAGGGGCCAGTCGGTCGAAGCAATGGGGCCGGGCTGCAACTCGAGTCGGCAATCCAGCTCCAGCATGCCGTCGCTTCGGGAGGGGTCCATGCGAAAACGGCTTCCGTCGGCAATCGCTTCCTCTGCGGTGGGAAGGTAGTCGACCTCGACACCCTCGGGCAGTTCGAGATGCAGGCGCATCTCCTGCCGCATGCCGCCGGGCAGGATGAGTGGCGAGTGTCGCACGGGCTCCTGCAAACGGCAATCGTGCGGCAGGTGGCTCAATACGCCGTCGGGGATCGTCGGCAGATCCAGAACCAGGATCCCATCATCGAACGTGCCGAGATCGTCCGCCTGGGCCTCGATGCGCAGGTGGGCCTCGGAGGGGTCAAGCTGCAGGATTTCGGTCGCGGTAACGTCGGCGCCCGGGAGGACGGCGTGCACGAGGGTCTCGGCCAGTTCGTCGGCATCGGTCTCGTGTCCGCGCAACATGCCGTTCGCCCGCCAGTCGATGCTCAACACCAGGCCGCTATCGTCCGGCACGATGCTGATGTTCATGGCGCAGGCCTGTCCCGCGACCACCGAGTGGGTCAGCGAACCTGCGCTCTGGCCCAGTATCGTGAGCCGGTGCGTGTTCGTTTCCGCGATCGAACCGGGCCAGGCCTCGCCGCGCTCGGGCGAGACCCACCACTTTTGGCCGTCGACGGCGACCGAGACCAACAGCCGATTCCAGGTCTCGACAGCGAACGCCTTCTTCGGCAGCACTTCGAGATCTCCGGCGAGCACCAGGGAAGGGTTCAGCGACAGTCCATCGAGCAGGGTGAAAGCCAGGAGGGCTTCTTCCCAGCGCGAGGCGCAGCCGGAGTGGAAGACTTCGGTCGTTGCACGCGGTGAGCGAGCAAACAGGCCTCCGGGCAGGTGCACCGTTCGCGTCCGGTCGCCGACCAGCGCGGCGATCCTTTGAATCGTATCGATGGCCGTCAGATCTTCGCCCGATTGCAGCCATGTGCGCATGTCTTCATTCAGGACCCGTGCCGCGTCACCGGCTGCCGCGATCCGGCCTGCCAGCTCTTCCCAGTCGCCGGTGGCGACGGAGTAGACCAGGTAGGGTACGAAGTCGGCTCGATGGGCGTTGACGGCATCCGGCAAGCCCGGCAGGTTGCGCGCCACGATGGTCGACCCCTCGGTCTCGAGGGTCAGGTCGCCGGCATTTCTGATTTCGGAACGAACCCCCGCGCCGCTCAGCGTGATGCTGCGTTCGAGCACCGGCCATCGGTCCTGCAGGAAAATCCGCCCCGAAGGCGGCAACGGCGCCGGTTCGAGATCACGAATCGTGTAGATCAGTTCGGTGACACAGCCGGGCTCGAGGCCCACGTGGCTGATCACCATTTCGCGCAGGTCCAGGAATCGGGCACAGTGTCCCACGGCATCCGGAGTGACCTCGTTCAGCGCGTTGGCGGGCGAGTCGATGATCGCGCCATCGGATTGCCGGGTCCGGCAGACTTCGATTTCCAGGGTCTGGCGCGAAGAATCCCAGTCCACCCGCGGGTCCGCAACGCGGCGCATGGCCCAGTTGGTCAGAATTTTTCGGATCCGGTGTACGCGACGGGTCATGCGACCTTCGGCGTCCACCTGGATGTCGGTGTGTTCGTACAGCGTGATCTGATCCGCCAGCGGATACTCGGCCAGGCCCGGCGCGTCGGCTGCGAGCGTGTCCAGGTCGGGTGCGGCAAAGGCGGTCGGAACCAGCAGTACCAGCAGCAGCAGGGTCATGATGATGCGGTTCATGAGCGGCCCCCCTTCTTCCAGACGACGATCGGAGTCGCGCCTACTTTTTCAAAACGGGACATCGCGTCCCGATAGTCGGGCCAACCTTCGGGAGAGATCGTGCGATCGGCGGCCACCAGGCGTCCGGCGAAGGTCAACGTGCGGCCGCCGGCTTTCCAGGTGAAATCGCAAAGGCCGGCGCTTTCGGCGTTACCGGCTACGACGTCTCCGGCGGGTGCGTTCGCCTCGAAGCCTTTCGGCAGTTCGATCTTCTCGGTCAGCGCAACCTGGCCATTGGCCCAGATGAGCGCGGGGGTGGTGCGCTCCCGGGCAAGGTTGCGGCCGGTATAGCCAAAGAGACGGGCATAGTTGGCCATCACCAGGCGGCTGCCGACCGGTCGGTAGGTGAGCGTGCGCCGGCCGACAGTGGCGTAGTCCGGCACGACGAACTCCACCTCGAGCGTCATGGGCCGGGACCAGTCCTCGGCTTTGCCGAATTCGTATTTCACGAGATCCGCCGCCGGACCGAGTGTCGCCAGCCAGGCTCGCAAATTCGGCTCGACGCGATCCTTGGGATTGCTGCCCACAGCACGCCGCAAACGAGTGTCCGAATTGCCGCTCGGGTCCAGGCTCAGCTTGCCGCGGAGGGTGCCGTTCTTGTCGATTTTCGCGTCAATCTTCATCACGACGCCGTTTTCCTCGGCCGAGTATCTGCGGATGATGCTCAAATCCTCACCCTGGGGCGAACCGACGACGTAGTGCTGTTCGCCTTCGCTGCGGGACCAGTCATATCGTGAGTAGGGGACCCAGGTGGGGTCGAGCATCTTGTAGCTGCCATCGTCGTTCTTCAGCGCCACGACGCAGTGGTTGAACTGGTCGGCGGGCGTGTACTCGACGCGTGAACCGGCCATCGTCATGGCGGGGTATACCGTGTAGCCGGCTGCCCGCAACATGGTGATGCTCATGCCGGCGATGTCTTTGCAGACACCGGCGCGCTCACGGTAGATCAGCTCGCCCGGGTGCAACGTATATCCCTCTTTCGCGCCGAGGCTGAATCCACAGTACCGGATGTTCTGCGCAACCCAGTGGTTGATGGCCGAGATCCGTTCCTGGTCGGTCTTCAGGCCATCGATCAACTCTTCGACCCGGGCGGTGATCTCGGGCGTGGTTTCGAACTGCGCGGTATTCGCGTCATGGAACCAGCGTGACTTGGCTTCCCAGCCGTCGACCGTGGCCAGGACGACCTTCGGCGCATAGTCGCTCAGGCCGGTGCTGCGCCACTCGTGTTTCGCGGCCGGTACGTCCCGCAGTTCGAAGCGATAGGTGAAATGATCGGCGTCGAAGGTCTGGGCGGCCTTCACCTCTCCGTTGTAGACCTCGTATTGGACAGGAGTCGCGCGCGGCGTGCGTAGCGTGTAGGATTTTTCGACCAGTGGGCTTGTTTCCTGGAACAACACGATGTCGTAGTAGTGACCTCGCATGGGCGGGATGAAACGGCTCTCATCCTCGGCGTCGCCGAACGTGCGGGCCGGGAACATCGGGCGGCCGCCATCGATTTCGGTCTCGTTCGCGAGATATGCGATCTGGAATCCCTTGCGGTAGGTCTCGATCTCGACAGCGTCGCCCGGATGCAGTCGCGGCAGATCCAGGCCCAGCATGCGTGCACCCCAGTAGATGGCGTGTGCCGGCGCGATCACGTCTTCGATTCTTTCCAGATCCTGCACCTCGGACGAACCGTCGGCTCGGTATACGACGACGCGCTTGACCGTGATCGACTGCGTCGTCGGGTCATAGTCGAGTCGCTGGAACGAGGCATTTGCCGCGCCGGACTCGGTCAGGACCTGGACCACCCGCTGGTTTACGATGTGCGAAAGACCGCTGGGTTCGACATCGATGTTCGTCCGGTCCAGCACGACGACCTGGTCGGCGCCGTCGAAATCGCGACCGGCGATCGCCTCGAGCCTGGCTCTCACGTCGATCGGTTCGGCGGTGAGTTCAGCCCATGCGGTAGTGGAAATCAACAAACCCAGCAGACAAAGGGTAAGGGCGCGGAGGGTGGACATCGGAACCTCCCGAAGGGGACAAGGCGGCGGTTGAATACGCGCTGCAGTGTCTCCGATCGCGGGGGGCGAGTCAACCGGGGCGAGGTTTCCGGTTGGCGTGAAACAGAGCAAGCGCCCAGCAATATCGGGAGTTCCTTCCCGATGTCGCGGCTTTCCTGTTTTTACCATGCCCGTTTTCCTGACTGTTTATGCTATCATCAAATCGTCTCGACCCGGATGCCTGTACCCCACATTCGGAAAGGATGCGCCATGGCGAAGAGTGTTCGCATTGCGGCGGTCTATATTTTTCTGCTTCCCGTTCTGATCTTTGCGGGTTGCAGCGACGACGATCCGGTGGCTCCGATCCAGGAGCAACCCGAACCGCTCGCGGTTTCACCCGATTCGCTGGCCACGATGTTCAGGACCGCTCTTGACGAGATGGATTCGCAACTCCTGGAGTCGTTGCTGGCCGATGATTTTCGCTACTCGTTGAATTCCGAAACCATCGCCCGGAATGACCTGCCGACCACGTTCCTGAACCGTGCCGAGACCCTGCAAAGCCTGGGACTGATCTTCGCGGGCCAGGAGGCATCCGGAAATGTGCTGGATGCCGAGTGGGGCGAGATCACCGGGGTGCGGGTCACCCATTTCACGCAGATGACCGATTGGGAGGAAGCAGGCGATTTCAGCCCCTATCCGGGCAGCGTGGAGTCGTCGTGGAATTCGACTCTCGATTTCGAGCTAGCCGATGGGGCCTCCCTGCTGCGCGCCGACCAGCGCCTGAATCTGTACGCGACCGCGGTCGACACCGTACTGTCGGACGGCAGCGTCGCTCAGCGCTACGAACTGGTACGGATCTACGACTGGCTGGACTCCTCGGCGCAGGCGCAGAAGTCCGAGTCGATGCTGCTGGGCGAGATCCTTTGCAGCTACCTCGTTCCCTCGGCCCCCACGGCAATGCTCACACTCTCGGATGCCGGCGGTTTTCCCTACGCCCTGATCGAGTGTGACGCGACGGGATCCATGGACCCGGTGCATGGGCTGGCTCCGGTTGCTTTCAATTTTGCCGATGCCTCACTCGAGGGTCGCTGGTTCTCCAGTTGGCGAGAGGCCACGGTTTTTCTGCGATCCGAAGATGCGCCGGGAACCTACCCGGTGCAGGTCACGGTGCGAAATCGCTGGAATTTGACCGCGATGGCCGTCGATTCGGTCACCGTCGCTGTCGCTGATCCTCCCGCAGCCACCACGGGGGCCATCCTGGTGGATAACGTCGTCGGTGCCTACCAGACGATGGCGACCGAGGCCCTGGCCAGCCAACTGGATGACCAGTTCAAGATGATCCTGCGGCCCGAGGTACAGGACGAATGGGGTTGGTCTTCGGATTTCCATTTCGACCGCGACGACTTCGTGCAAGCCCATACGCAGATGTTCCGGGGTGATCCGGGCGCCGATGCGAACGGGAACGTGGTTCATCCGATCGCGGGCATCACGATCGATGTGTTCGAGCAACAGGCGGCGTGGCAACAGGTCCCGCCCCAGGATGTGTACTTTGGGGGCGTTGCGGACTACTTCGTTCCTTACCAGGTCGGCATCGGGTTCTACAATGCCGACCTCTCGCACCGATTCCTGGTCCGTCAGCAGGTTCTGGTCTACGCGACCGAGATCGACAACATGGGAACCACCGAGTATCGCCTGGTGGGACTGCGCGCTCTGTCGTCCTCCCGCAAGACGGACGACGTCGGGTGGGATGATGTGATCGCCCTGTACCGTTAGTCCGTCGCCTTCTCTTGATTCTCGCGTACTCGTGCCGGTAGACTGCGGTTCACCCTTCACCGGCACGAGCACGAGGTTCCTGAACCGATGCCCTTGATCATCCGCCACCTCCCGTTTTCCGGCGACCTGCTGTGCCAGGTGGCGAGCGACGTGCTTCGCGATGCTTCCGGTGCACAGACGGGAGATCTGAGTGATGTACTGGTGCTGCTGCCCTCGGCGCGCGCCTGCAAGACGCTCGGGCGGATCCTGCTGCAGGAGAGTGGGCGCGAGGGTCTCCTGCTGCCGCGCATCCTGACGGCCGAGCAATGGGCCAGTGAGGTCGCGATCGGAATGGGGCTGTCGGCCGCGCATCTGCCGGACGATCGCATTCGGGCCATCATTCTGGCACGGGAACTGTTGCAGGTCCCCTGGTTGGCCGATCGGCCCGAGAACGCACCCTCGCTGGCGACCGAGTTCCTGGATTTCTTCGACGAGGCACGACGCCATCGGCGCGACGCGATGTTGTTGCAAGCGGAGAACCTCGAATCGGTGCTGGAGAAATCCTCGCCGCAGGAAGCCGAGGTTGTGGCGGCCGATCTGGAGCGGGCGCGCGAGGTATGGGACCTGTACCGCAAGGCCGTGCCGCGGGACCAGATCGATCATCGGGTCGAAGTCGGGGACGAACTGGCACGTCTTCGTCAGGCCGGCCGGCAGGTGCCCGGCCGTCGTTACGAACAGTGTCTGATCGCCGGCTTCGGTCGGATCGATCCTTTGCGGGTGGATGTACTGCGCGCGGCGACCTCGACGTCCGACCGGTCCGCGCTCTATCTCCCGGAAGCTACGGCTCCGATTTCCCGCCTCTTCCTGGCAACCTGGGGCCAGCCCGAGGAAGCCGCACCGGCCACCGATCCGCTGGCCGGGACGCGGCGCATTGCCCGGGCCTTCGACGTCGAGAGCGATTCCCCGGAAGTTGCGGCCACACTGCACGAACGTCTCAGCGAACTGGATGATCCGCGGGGCCTGTTGGCACCCACCGGCCCGCTGGAGTTGCTCCCCTGCGGCGATCCCGAGTCCGAAAGCCGGGTGATCACCGATCGCGTGGCGACGTTGCTGGAGACTGCCGGCCGGGAGGCTCCGAGCATCGGCATCGCCGTCAACGATCCCGACCTGGCCGAGCGTCTCTACGCGCAATTGACGGATGCCGGGTTGGACGTGGACAACACCCATGGCCGGCCGTTGTCCGTGCAGGCCTCCGGATTGCTGCTGCGGTTCATTCTGCGTTCGGCCGTGACCGGCCTGCGCGCCGAACCGCTGTTGGAGGTGCTCACCCACCCGTACGTGCGATTGGAAACCGGCGGCCAGGGCGGCCACGGTCGTTGGACCCTGCAACTGGAACAGATCTTCCGGCGGGAGACCGGACCCGAGGGTGGCCTGGCCGGGCTGCATCGACGAGCCGAGGATCGGGACCAGGCGGCGCTTGATCTCTTCGGGGGCCGCGGCGCCGGAATGGTCCAATTCGTCACCGCGGTCGCCGACGCTTTCGCGCCGCTGCTGGAGTTCGGCACCGAACGCGGGGGGCAGCTTCGCACCGGCTGGCGCGAGCTGTTGGACGCTGTCGTTGCCTGCTGGAATGCGCTGGCCCCGAAGCAACCGCTGGTGGGAGATTCGAATCGGACGGATATCCAGAAAGCCGCCCAACTGCTGGACGATTTGCGCTGGCAGGCCGAGCGCTTGCCTCCCGTCACCCTGACCGAGTTCGCGACCGAGCTGGGGCGCCTGCTGGCCGGTGAGGAGGTCGCCGCCCATCGCCGCGCCCATCTGCCGGTGATGCTGACCGGTCTGGTCGAAGCGCGGCTCGAACGTTTCGACCTGCTGATCGTCGCGGGCCTGCGAGAGGGATCGTTCCCGGTGCGCACGAAGCGCCCGTTGCTGCTGCCGGGCGCGCTACGACGCCGACTCGATCTCCCGATCTGGCAGGAGACGATGGCCCGCGACGCCGAGCTCTTCCTGCGCCTGCTGCACGCCGCCCCGCAGGTCACCCTGACCTGGCCGCTGGAGGATCAGGGACAGCCCGCGTTGCCGTCGCCGTTCGTTTCGCGCCTGTTGTTGGCGCTGGGCGATCCGCAGACCGCCGGCGAGGTCCCAAACTGGCGCAAGCAGGACATCCCCTGGGTCGAGATCGAATCCCGGGGGGAGAAATTCAGCGCGGAGCCGCTCGACATCCCCTTGACCGAATCGGCTCGGCCCCGGATCGAGCTGAGCTGGTCGGCGCTCCGGCTTTGGCGCGATTGTCCCTATCGTTTCCTGCTCGAGCGCGGTTTCGGTCTCCGCAAATCCGAGGAAGTGCGCGCCGAGTTCGGGCGCAAGGAGTACGGCCGCATTGTCCACGATGTGCTGAAAGACTGGCTCGATCCCGAGGGCGAGGGTCACGCCGGGCTGTCCGCCGGCACAGGGGATCGCGCGCAGGAATTGCTGCTGGATCTGGCCGCGAAAGCCTTCCTGCCCGGTTCGCGCGAGTTGCCGGTGCGGAAGCTGTGGCTGGACACGTTCACCGCCGCGGTGCCGTACCTGGTACGTGGCGAGCTCGAACGCTTCGAGAACTGGCGCCCCCTCGCGCTGGAGCCGCGCTTTCACATGCCGCTGGAGCAGTTGTTGGATTGGTGTTCGGGCCAACTCGGTGCTGCCGCGGCGCCGCGTCTGGATCCATTGCGTGACCGGGCTACCGAGGGGATTGTCCTGACGGGCGGCATCGACCGGATCGATCGATGCCGGGACGGTTCGGCGTCGTTGGCCGTGATCGACTACAAGACGGGCAAGTTGCCGGCAAAGAAGAGCCTTCAGGAGCGCGAGGAGTTGCAGGTGGTGCTGTACGCCGCCGCGCTCGAGGCCGGAGCCCTGGCCGGTGCCGATCCGCGGCCGGTGACCGGAACCGTGGCCGAGGGGATCTACTACCCGGTCGAGGGCGAGAAGGCCGGACCGCCGGCTCAACCGCATCTGGCTGCCGGTGCCGACGCCGGTCGTTCGATCCTGGTTGAAGGCGCCCTGGAGATTGCGGAACTGGCCATCGCCGCCGCCGACCCGAACGCCGAACACCCACTGATACCCCGTGCACGCCGGGGTGAGGGGCTCTCCACGCTGCCCTGCAAATGGTGTGACTTCCGTGGAGTCTGTCGCATCGAGGAGCGCGATGGATTGGGTGCGGACGTGCGCCGCCGCCTGGACAAGCTCGTCGGAGCACGGGAGGCCTTCGGAGGATGACGCAGCGCAACGACATCCAGAACGCAGCTCGCGCGGTCACCGAGGCGACGCGAATCCAGCGACGGGCCGCAACGCCAACGTGTTCGGTGGCCCTGCGCGCCTCGGCCGGCTCGGGCAAGACCAAGGTCCTGGTGGATCGATTCCTGCGCCTGTGCATCGAGAGTGTCGGACGTCCGGCGCATCCCCGCTCGATCCTGGCTGTCACCTTCACGCGCAAGGCCGCGGTCGAGATCCAGGAGCGCCTGCTCCAGCGAACGGCGAAGATGGCGCTGGCGGCACCGGAGGACCTGCGCGCCCTGCTGACCGATCTGTTTGCTGACCGGACCGATCCCAGGCCCAGCGCGCCGGAGATGCAGCGCGCCGCACGCCTCTATGAACAGGTACTCGAAGATGTATCGGGCCTGAACGTGGGAACGATCCACTCCTTCTGCCAAACCATCCTGAACCGCTTCGCGGTCGAGGCGGGGCTGGATCCGAAATTCGCGGTGATCGAGGATGCGCAGGAGCTGGTCGACGAGGCGCTCGATCTGCTCGAGACCGAGATTGCCCGCGGGGGCGATACGGCGGCCGCCGCCAGTGAGACGGCGGATACGCCGACGGCTGTCCGACTGGCAGTCCGCTCGTTCTTCCACCAGCAGATGCGTGTGCAGCGCTGGATTGATCGCCTCACCGGATTGTCCGAAGACCCGGCCCTGCGGCCGCCGCGCAACGAAGTCCTACCGGAGATGTTGCGTGAGTTGCGCGAATTGTTGTTCCCGGAGTCTCCCCGGAACGAGCAACCGGCCCTGGCTGATCTGTTGCCCGCGCTGGCCGATGCGCTGAACGAATTCCGCACCGCCGGGACCGATCGTATCGAAAGGGAAATCGGCGCCGAGGCGGCGGCGGCCCTGGCCAAGGATCTGCAAAAATTGCGCGCTGCGGCCGGTCCGATCCGAGCGACGGATGAGAGCGCCTTTGCCTCCGTCCATCAGTTGTTGCTGACCCAGGCCGGCAAGCTGAAGGCGTTTACCCGCAAGCGCGACGAAGTGCTCAAGGACGCGCTGAACGAGGCCGTGGGCCGCCACGCGATGCCGCTGCTGGATGTTCTGCGCCGCGCGAAGTACATCGAACTTTACCTGCGAAACCGCGGCCTGCTTCGACTGGGATTGCGCGCGCTGGACCTCTACGACGACCTGAAACGCCGGGATCGCGTGGTGGATTTCCAGGACCTGGAGGATCTGGCCCGCCGCCTGATGGGCGACGATGCGCGCGCGCTGTCGCTGCTCTATCGCCTGGACGATTCGATCACCCACATCCTGCTGGATGAGTTCCAGGATACGAATTTCAACCAGTGGGAAATCCTGCGGCCCTTCGTCGAAGAATTCCTGGCCGGGGGCGATGAGGAGCGGCAGCCGACGGTTTTCTTCGTCGGCGACGTGAAGCAGTCCATCTACGAGTTCCGCGGCGCCGAGCCCGATCTCTTCGCCCGGGTCGAGAACCTGCTGACCGAGCGCGAGCAACCGGTGCTCAGTCTCCCGACGAATTTCCGCAGCCTGGGCGCGGTAGTGAGTGGCGTGGGCTGCCTGTTCCGAAGAGCGCCGCTGGTCGAGTACCTCGAGCCGTCGGAACATGAAAACGTAGCCCAGCAGTGGGCGCGGACCGAAGCGCCGGGCGAAAATTTCGCCCTGCCGCCGTGTGAAGAAGGCGCCTCCGAGACCGAGGATGCGGGACGCAGTGTCGACGAGATGGCCGCCGCACAGGCGGCTCGCATCGCACGACACCTGGTCGACTCGGGCGAAACGACGTGGGAAGGATTTGGAGCCGAATTGCGCGAGCGCCCTCTGGGTTGGAGCGACGTGCTGGTCCTGTGTCGCACGCGCACCGAAATCGCCGTCTATGAGAAAGCCTTCCAGGAAGCGGGCATTCCGGTAGCGCCCTCGGGACGCGGCATGCTTGCGGCCAGCCGGGAGGTGCAGGATCTCCTGGCGTTGCTGCGCTGGCTGGTATTCCCGGCCGATGATGCCGCACTGGCAACGGTGCTGCGCTCGCCGCTCTTCCGTCTGAGCGAGCAGGAATTCCAGGAGACGCTGGCCCGACGCGGCCTCGACCGTCGCGATGAGCAGGGCGAAAAACTGCCGCCGCGCGGGCTGTGGCAGACACTGAGCGCCGACGAGAATCACGAGGTCACGGGCGAGCCGGTGAAGCGTCTGAAGATCTGGCGTCGCAACCTCGGCTTCGTCAGTTGCCACGATCTGTTGCGGCGTATCTACCGCGAGGGCGAGGTGCTCGAACGCTACCAGGCGGCCCGGGGAGACCAGGCCCGCTACAACCTGCTGCGCCTGTTCGATCTCGCGCAGAGCTCCGAATTGGCGCTCTCGCCCACGATGCGCCGTTTGATCGAAATGATCGACGGGGCGGGTCGTCGTGGCGGCCAGGACGAGGGCTCGCTTCCGCGCGGATCGGACCAGGGGCGCGTGCGTTTCATGACGATCCACGGCGCCAAGGGCTTGGAGTCGCCCGTCGTACTGCTGGTCGACGCCGATCGTCCCGGTGACAAGGAAGGCGGACGGATCCGCACCGACCCGATCCATCCGAACACGCCCCTGCTTTTCGGACTGCGCAAAGAGCACCGGCACCCGTTCCAGTTGCCGGCCGGTCTGGCGATGCCCGAGGACCGATTGCTGGCGGCTGCCCGTATTGCCCGCGAGCGCGGTCGTCGCGAGGAAGCACATCTGATGTACGTGGCGCTCACCCGGGCGCGCGACCGGCTCTACGTGTTGGGTGGGAACAAGGAACCGAAGTCGGGTCGTGACGATTTCGAAAGCCCATTGCGTCGGATCCGCCAGGGGGCGACCGGCTGCGATGCCGTCCAAACCGAGGCGCCCCAATGGCTGCAATCGCAGGCGGTGGCGCCCGGCAATCCACTCGATACACGGGAGCCGGCCGTTGCCTATCGCATCTGGCAACCACCGGTACAACGGGAGCGACTGAAAGAGGTCACCCCCTCGAGTGCAGGCGGCGAGGACGCCGCGGCGGAAAAGGCAACGCAAACGGCGGCTCAGCGCACTCTTTTCGACGCTGCTGCCGAAACGCTGCCGCCCACGGTGCGTGGCGAGGAGATCCACGCGCTGCTGCAGTTGGCCGCCGACCAGGGCGCCATGCCGCCGGGGGATGATTCACTGCATGCCGAGGCCGCGGCGGTGTTCGCGGATCCCGCCTGGGGGTGGATCTTCGCTCCCGACGGCAACGGCCTGCGCGGTCGCAGTGAGGTTCCCCTGATTCACGCGCGACCGGGAACCGGTATTCCCCAGCGCATCACCGGTATCATCGACCGATTGGTCTTCCGGCCCGGCCGTGTCGATATCGTGGACTACAAGACCAATCGTACCGGCGGCGACCGCGCGCGGCGCGACCACTGGTGCGACCACTACGCACCTCAACTCGCGCTCTACCGTGAAGCGATTTCGGCGCAGTATCCCGACCGGGAGGTGGGCACCTGGTTGCTGTTCACGGATCCGAAACTGAAGTCCTCCGAACGCCTGGTCGAGATCCCACCGAAAGGTACGAAGGCATGATGCGATTTTTCCGCAGTTTCGGATACGCGTTCCGCGGCCTCGCTTCCGGGTTGCAGGGACAGGTGAATATTTTCGTGATGCTGGGCGTGGCGGTCGTGGCCGTGGCGCTGGGTGCCTGCTATGCGATCTCGGCCCTGGAGTGGGCGCTGATCGTGGCAATGATCGGCCTGGTGCTGTCGTTGGAACTGCTGAACACGGCCGGCGAAAAACTCGTCGACATCCTCAGCCCGCAAAAGGACAACCGCTACGGCCAGGTGAAAGACATCCTGGCCGCAGCGGTCCTGATCGCGTCGATCGCGGCGGCGATCGTCGGTGGGGTGATTTTCGCGCCGCGCCTGCTGGGAAGTTGAGCTCTACTTCTTCAGATCTTCCCTGATCTTTTTCAGCTCCTCTCTCAACTCCTTCAGCTCGCCGCGCAGTTCGTCCATCTCCTCGCCGTGCCGCTCGATGACAATGCTGCGCTCGCCCTCGTCACCATCCTGGAACCAGACGTTGTCTTCGCCGTGCCGCCCGCCGTGCCCGAAGTGGGGCATCCGCTTCATCAGGACCCGCGGGGCGGGGACGCTGAAATGGTCGTTGTCGTCGAAATAGCGGATATTGGCTGTGACTTCGTGCTCGGGCGCCTCGCCGAGCGTGACGTCGAAGCGTTTGCGATCACCCTTGCGGCTGACTTCGACCTCGACCTTCTGTTCGGCCTCGGTCTCGGACATCCATTCGCGCAGAGCCGAACCGTCCTCGATCGTGTCGCCGTCCAGCTTCACGATTACGTCGCCCGCCTTCAGCCCAGCCTCGGCGGCGGGGCTGTCCTCGACGACTTCGGTCACCAGCACGCCGCCGTCGACGTCGAAGTACTCGGCCAACTGCTCGTTCACGTCTTCGAGCTGGATTCCCAGGAATCCGTGATCGCCGCCACCGCCGAAGAAGAATACGTTTTCCTCGCCGGGAAAGTCTTCACTGTCGGGTGCGACGATGTCGATGTCGAAGTCACCCTCGCCGTTCCTCTCGTGCAGCATCTCCTTCAGTTTCCGATGCTGAAATGCGAATTGATTGTCCTCGCGCTCGCCAAGAGTGACATCGAACGACTTTTTCTTGCCACCGCGCAGGACCTTCAACTCGACCTCGTCGCCGGCGTTGGATTTGCGGACGGCCTTCATCAGGTCGCCGGCCGATTCGATGTCCTTGCCGTCGAAGCGCAGAATCACGTCGCCGTCTTCGAGACCGGCTTTCTCCGCAGGACTATCCTCGACGACTTCGCTGATCAGGACACCGGACTCCTCGTCCAACTGCAGAGCTTTCGCCATACTCGAATCCAGGTCCTGCATCTGGATACCCAGGTAGCCGGACGAATCGGCGGCCTGCGAGACCGGGGCGCCCACCAGGAGGGTCAGGGCCAGGAGGGTGAAAGCGAAATGGGGGGCTCGTGATCGGGCCGAAATCGGGGACATGGTTCTTCCTTTCGAGCAACCTACCGACACAGGGGATACCGTGTGAACTGGCTCAACTACTCCAAATCGAAGGATCGGGTTCCCATAAAACAGTCAATCAGGGTATGGATTCACAAAAGTTAACGTTCTCGCGGACTTTTTGGTCAGTTCCGGAGGATTCCGGACGATATCCAGGTCAGGGGAGGCAGCCATGAAGCCGTCGGAATCGACGGCCAGGGCCGATACAACGCGGAGCGGAAGGCGACGACGATGGCGCTCATCGAGTGGAAGGACGGATTCAGTGTGGGAATCGATTCGATCGATGAACAACACCGCAATCTGATCGAAATCATCAACAAATTCGACGAGGCGCGGCACAAGGGAAAAGGGTCCCGCATCATGGCGCAGATCCTGAACGATATTCTCGGCTACACGCAGGAACATTTCGCCTTCGAGGAGAAACTCCTGAAAGAGGCGGGATACTCGGGGCTGGACCTCCACCAGAAGCAGCATCGTCAACTCCTGCAGAAAATCGAGCGGCTCCAATTCGAATTCATGAACAAGCACCAGCGGATCACCGTCGAAGTGGCCGACCTGTTCAAATACTGGCTCACCTCTCACATCCTCCAGCACGACAAGGCCTACGCGGCCGAATTGCAGAAGAATACCGTCTGATCGGATCCGGCCCCTGCCTTGCAGTATCCCCGTAGATCGTTGCGAGCATGCGCACGCCCGGAGTTCCTCTTCGGCTTCGTGAATTGAATGCTCTTCGGTCGCTGCTGTCGCAATATGTTGTTGTGCATTGCGTTGAGCGTCCGGTGCGGCATCGTGCCTGTGCCGCGATACGAACTCGCGCCGGATGCCCGCACGAGGGAAGGGAATTCCCCTGATGAGTTTTTCGCCACTCTCGACCACATTTTTTACTCACCGTGTGGTTTTCGCAGTGATTCTGGCGGTGCTGATCCTCGTTGGAACCGGAGTCTCGCAACCGGCTTGTGCCCGGGACTGGCAGGTGCCCCAGCAGGCCCCGACGATCCAGGCGGCGATCGATTCCTGCGTGCAGGGCGATGTCGTCGTGATCGACGCGGGGACCTACACCGACTGCACGACACTGAGCGAAAACGTCTATCATATCGCGGTCCTGAAATCGGGCGTCTCACTGCGCGGGGCAACCGGCGACCCGGCAGACGTGATCCTCGATGCACAGGGCGCCGGGCGCTGTCTGGAAATGCGCGGCTTGACCGGTACCATCGAGGTCTCGGACCTGACCCTGCGCCGCGGTCGGGCGATCAACCCCTTCGGCAGCGGCGGCGGCGTCTTCATCTACGACAGCGATCCGACCTTTCGTTCGTGTGTCTTCGACAGCAACTACGCCGACTACGCCGGGGGCGCGATGTGCGTCCTGTATGGCGGCGCCACGATCGAGGATTGCGTGTTCATCGGAAACGAGTCCGCGACCATCGGCGGCGCTTTGCGTCTGTCCAGTTCGCCGACGACGATTACCGGGACCACTTTCCACGGTACCCTCGGTGAGGCGATCCACTACCGGACCGATGCACCGGTGCTGGAGAGGGTCCTGATTACCGACGGTGATGACTCGGCGATCGTTCGCAACTCCGATTCCGACCCCTTGCCGGAGATCAGTTGTTCGGACCTGCACGGCAATCTGGAAGACTGGTCCGATTTCTTTGCCGATCTGGCCGATTCGAACGACAACCTGTCCGTCGATCCGCTGTACTGCAATCCGCTCTTCGGCGACCTGACGCTCTACATCACTTCACTCTGCGCCGCGGAGAACAATTCCTGCGGACAGATCGGGGCCTTGCCGGCGGTTTGTGGAGCGGGCGCGGATTTCATGATCGTGCGCGCTGACGGCATGGGCGACTTCCCGACCATCCAGTCGGCGATCAACGCGGCTGCGCCAGGTGACACCGTAGCGCTGGCCGATGGTACCTACCTCGGCAACGGCAACCGCGATCTGGATTTTCTGGGCAAGGCCATCACGGTGAAGGGGCTGAGCGGGGACCCGGAGCTGGCGATCATCGATTGTCAGGGCTCGGTGGGTGAACCGCATCGTGGGGTATATTTCCACAGCAACGAGAGTTCGTTCTCCCTGCTGCGCGATGTGACGATCACCAATGGCGATGTTCCGGACGACGGCGCCGGCGCCCTGTGCGAGTCCTCGCCGCGCATCGAAAACTGCAGATTCGTTCTGAACCACGCCGAGCGGGGCG
>JANTGJ010000019.1 GCA_024762975.1 Candidatus Krumholzibacteriia bacterium | reverse complement strand
ACCACAAAAAAGGCCCGGACGGTTTCCCGTCCGGGCCTTCGCGATCGAAATCGCTATCGATTCACTTACCGATAGAGAGCCTTGACAGCGTCAATGCTCACTTCGTCGGTAGCGACGACGCCCGTGCCATTAACGTAGGCACAGATGTTCGCAGCACCGTCTTCGGTGAAGCCAGCCGACAGGCCGGTGCTCATGATCTCGTCACCGGCGAGCAGCACGGCGGGAGCCTGGGAACCGACGACCGAGTTCGGGGACGCGCCCATCAGCTTCATGCTGATCGGGTTGGCATCCAGGACGAACACGTTGATCGTGGCAATCAGAGTCGCCGGGGCGGTGGCCATGGGGCCAGCCAGACCGACGATGTGATTACCAGGAGCGCCACCAACATCGATCGGGCCCGTGCCAGCAAGCACGACACCGGTCACCGTATGGGCACCAACGATCTCATAACCGAACTCATAGCCATAAACGGCGTCGAAGTCCGGGTTCGTCAACATCACATACGCCGGGTAGATGGCGTACGGTGCAGCCGCGAACTCATACGTATCAGCGTTCATGTCGAAGTAGATGCCCATGCTATTCGCATCGGGATCCACGACGGCAGCCGCCACGTTGGCCACGAACAGGCTGGCCAGAATCAGAACTACCAACTTCTTCATTGTCATCTCCTAGGTACGCAGGACCTAAAATGTTGTCCTTCTACTGGTGCATTAAACAGGCGAGTTCAATGCTTTGGTTCCGGCTGCCTGCATCAGCGGAACCTCCTGGGATTTGACCACCGGCGGGAAAGTAACTTGTTGCCTTCCCTTCCCTCCCACGATTTCCCGTGAGGAAGGCTGTTGTCGTCCGACCAGTATCGAAAAGAACTGCGACATTCATTTTGGATGTTTCCCGGCCGAAACCGGGAAACATCCCAAATCAAATCAGAGGCTTAGGGGCAGCTCGCGCCAACACCCAGAGCCATCTTACCTACGTCCGCAACGTTCATGACGCCGTCATTGGCGAAGTCCGAACGGTACTGAACGGTAGGATTGGCGAAGTCGCTGGAGAACGTTCCAACGTCAGCCAGGTTGACAACGCCGTCGAAGTTGACATCGGCGCTGTTCACGTGCAGGGCGATGCCGGCACTGCTGGTCAGGGCATCACCATTGATGCGAACCTGGACCAGAGCCTCGGCGAAGCCGCCCAGGTTCAGGCCAGCATTCCAGCTGGTCACGCCACTGGCGTCAGTGTCGAAATCGGCAATGGTACCACCAGCACACACGACGAGGGTAGCCTCATCGGTCCACTGCAGCCACATATCCTCAGCCGGGAAGTTCGGGATGACGAAGCCGCCACCGTCACGCAGCGTGAGGGTAACCGTAGCATCAGCAGCAACGGTAGATCCACCAGAGCCGCCCTTGACGTAAGCATCACTGAAGACGCTTCCGGCACCGTTCGGCAGGCAGAACAGGGACAGGGTGCCGGCCGTCGCCGCGTCAGCCGTCGACTCTTCCAAGTCGGGGATACCGGCGGTAGCAAACGAAGCACCACAGACAATCAGGGTAACCGCAAAGATACCCATGAGTTTCCTAAGAACCATTAGGACACCTCCATAAAAGGCACATTCTAGCGAGGGTGGCTAGCCCAAGCGAACACAATGACAACTGCGCTGAGCACTCCTTCCACTCACATGTCCATCACTTGACGCAATAAGATTACCACACCCCCAACCGGTGCGCAACCCTCTTTTTTGCGTCTACATCTAAATTTTACCAGAAACGACAATCGACGGTACTGGCGGCAGGCACTGGGAGTTCGAAGCAAATTGTGGTTTCGGCGGGGATTTGAAAAAGAGGATCAGGAGATAAAAGTGGTGGGCGAAGCAGGACTCGAACCTGCGACTTCCTGCGTGTAAAGCAGGCGCTCTAGCCAACTGAACTATTCGCCCACACTTTTTCGAAACGATCTCCACAGAAAAAACGGCAGCAATATGCAGTACCCCAGCACCAGCAACAACGGTCCCGCCGAGAGGCGGCCGGCGGAGAGAAAGAGGAATCCACCGACGATCGAGCCGAATGCGGCCCAAAGAAGCCAGGTCTTGCGCAGGATGTCCATCGGTTCACTTCCTCTGCTGAGAGCTTCGGGTTCCCGCTTCTGCGGGGCCCGTGCGCGCTGCCGGGCAAGAATAGACATCCGCGGCGCGCGCGTCAACGTCGAGCGTTGCCATCCCGGATCCGGCGGAAACTCCGAACCGCGGCATCGTGTTCCTGCAACGTGCGGGAAAAGACATGTCCCCCCGCCCCATCGGAAACGAAATAGAAGTCCTTCGAGGTCGAATCCGGGTGGGCGGCCGCCGCCAGGGCGGCCGGTCCCGGGCAGCCGATCGGGCCCGGCGGGAGCCCGCGATAGCGATAGGTGTTGTAGGGCGAGTCCACCTTCAGATCCTTGTAATACAGACGCTTGCCCTTTTTGTGCAGTACATAGGCGACCGTGGGGTCAGCCTCCAGCCGCCAGCCCTGCTGCAACCGATTCGAATACACGGCAGCCACCTTCGAACGCTCCTGGGGCAAGCGGGCCTCCGCTTCAACGAGCGAGGCCAGTGTCAACAATCGATGCCCCGACAGACGGGCGCCTCCGCTGCCGGCGCGGTCCAGACGCTCGAATTGGATTTTGACCAGATGTTCGGCCACGCGGGCTGCGGAGGTGCCTTCAGCGAAGTGATAGGTATCCGGGGCGAGGTACCCTTCACACCAGTGGACCTCTCGTTTTCCCGTCGGTCCAGAATCGACCAGGTGATCCAATTGCACGAGGGCCGCGGAGTCGGCGCCGGCAGCTGCGGCCAGCCTCTGTCGCACCAGCGAATCAGCCACCGCCAGAAATTTCAAGGCATCGAATCCCAGCACCTCGGCCGTCCGTGCCGCGATTTCTTCGGCCGACAATCCTTCCGGCAATGTGACCTTCAGTTGGACTGCACGCCCTGTGACCAGATCGCGCAGCAGGAGGCGCGCCGATCTGCCATATTGCAGTTCGTACAGCCCCGCCCGCAGGGCCCGCGCCTGCCCCCCGACGCGCGCGCCGACCAGAAAAATGCGACGATTCCTCAGCAACCCGCGCTCGACCAGAGTGTCTGCGGCGGCCGAGAGCGTCATGCCCGGACGGATCCGTACCCGCTGCGTCTGGGGTCCACCGGTTTCGCCGCCGGACAACGGTCCCGGACGATTCCACTGCCACCATCCCCAGGCGACCACCATGGCACCGACCACGACTCCGGCCAGGGCGGCCATCAGCAGATGCCGCTTCATGGGCCCACCTCCGGCGCGGTAGCGCCCCCCGCCAACGAATCGAGATACGACTGCAGAATGATCTCGGCAGCCAGCGCATCGCGCTCGCCCTTGTCACGGCCACGCCCGGACCCAAGCCAACGATCCGCTTCCTGGCTGGAGTACCGTTCGTCCCAGAAAATGCAGGGCAGCCCGAACTCCGCCTCGAGTCGGTCTGCGAAGCGGCGTGCTCGCGCAGCGATCTCGCCTTCGCCGCCATCGGCGCGCAAGGGCATCCCGACCACGAAGGCATCGATATGGCGTTGCTCGACCAACAAACGGAGATACCGAAAAACGGAACCGTCCCGCCCCTCGTCATGGACGCCCACGGCGAACGCAATCCTGCGTTCGGAATCCCCGCACGCCAATCCGATGCGGCGGGTTCCGTAATCGATTCCAAGCAGGGTTCGGACCGGATCAGTCATCTTCGGGAGGCGGGACCAGCTTCTTGACCAGGGTAACGCTGAAGCGCCCGTCGTCGCTGCGGCCATAGGTCAGGGAGTCCGTGAATTCGCGCATGATCATGATACCGCGGCCGCGAACCCGCATCAATTCGTCGGAGGGCTCCCAGGCACCGATATCGAAGCCCGGACCGTCGTCCAGGACCGTCACGGTGACGACTCTTTCGTCCAGCTCGAGGAGGACCTCGATCGTGTGGTCTTCATCCAGCTTGTTGCCGTGCTCCATGGCGTTGGTGCAGGCCTCGATCACCGAAGCACCCAACTCCTCGAGCCCGCGCTGGCAACAGTCGAGTTCGCTGCCCAGCTCCATCAGAACGACGTCGGGTATACCCAGATAATTCATATCACTGGGGAGGACGAGTTTGATCTTGGAGCCCAACTTTTACCGTCCGTTCGTCTGGGATCAGGAAAAACTCTGCACGGCCTCGTCTTCATCCTGGTAGGAATCGAAGACCGTGAACAGCTTCGAGACGATAAAGATGTTCTCGATACGGTCAGAGACTTTGAGCAGTTTCAACTCACCGCCGCTTTTTTTCAGTGTCGTGTAACCGGAAATCAGGATCCCCAGTCCCGTACTGTTGACCCATTTGACCCGTTCCATGCTGACAATCACGTTCTTGTAGCCCTCATGGATCAGATTCTTCAGGATCTCATCGATGGCGCCGGCGTCGGGTCCGCCCATCAGCTTCCCGCTCATCTCGAGGATGACCACGCCGTCCCGTTTGCGTTCCTTGATCTTCAATACGACTCGCTTTGCCTTGACTGCTGCGGGGAGCCTTTCCGGGACGATTCGTTTCGCCGGACCGGAACTTTGAAGGCGTCACCATAGAACAACGGCTCCCTTCTGTCCAGCCGTGGCCCTCAAAAAAAACCGACACCGGAGACAACCCTAGCGACTCCACGTCACCAACGACGTGGTCCCTCAACCCGCCCGTAGGATGGCAAGAACACTTTCCAGATCGGAAGGAAGCGGAGCCTCGAAGGTCATCTTCTTCCCCGTTACGGGGTGTTCCAACTCGAGCCGCGCCGCGTGAAGCAACTGCCGGTGGGCGAGCCGAACCACCCGGTCGGCAAGGGAACGGTCCAACGGATGGACTCCCCGGGCGCGCTGGTCGTTTCCGTACAGCCGATCGCCGAGAACCGGATGTCCCCGGTGCGCGAAATGAACCCGGATCTGATGGGTGCGCCCGGTTTCGAGTCGGACTTCGCAGTGTTGTACGAAGCCGAAATCCTCGAGGACACGGTACCGGGTGACCGCTCGCTTTCCGCCGGTGGTGACCACGGCCATCCGGTTGCGCTGCCCCGGATCGCGCCCGATGCTCCCGTCCAGCTTGCCCTCTTCCTCTTTCCAGCTACCCCAGTTGATGACGTGGTAGGTACGCCCCATGGAGTGATCGGCCAATTGTCGAGAAAGCGATCGGTGCGCCACATCGTCCAGCGCAACGGCCAACAAGCCGCTCGTGTCCTTGTCCAGTCGATGTACGATTCCCGGTCGCAGCGAATCCCCACTATCGGCCAGGTGGCGGCAGTAGTGCAACAGGGCGTTGACCAGTGTCCCGTCCGGCGAACCGGGCGCCGGATGGACGACCAGGTCCACCGGCTTGTTCACTACCAGAATGGAAGCGTCCTCGTAGACGATATCCAGGGGAATATCCTGGGGCTCGGCCGACAGTTCCCGTTGCTCGGACGGCGTGTAGGTCACTTCATCCCCGGGTGTCAGCCGAAAGCTCTTGGAGCGCGATCGCGCATTGACCAGGACGCGTCCCTCTTTCAGATCGGCCTGGATTCGCGTGCGGGATCGATCGGGACAGCGGGCGACCAGAAAGGCATCCAGACGCAGGTTCTGCTCGTCGTCCACAACGGTGAACGCGCGATCGGCGGCGGACTGCGGCGCAGCGGGTTCCCGACTAGGGTGTTTCATCACGGCCCTTGTCGGCTGCCGTAGCCATCTGCGCCTCGGGAGCCGGGTCCGTCTGCTTGTCGTCCGATCCGGAGAAACTCTCACGCAGCAGGCTCAAAAAGAGCAACGCCCCGCCGATGGTCACCCCCATGTCCGCGACATTGAAAGTGTAGAAGCGGCTGGTGCCGATTCCAATGTCGATGAAATCGACGACCAGGCCATCGTAGAAGAGCCGGTCGACCAGATTTCCGAGCGCTCCACCCAGAATGGCAGCCATGGCAGCCCGGCGAACGGTCAACCTCTTTTCGGTCGTAAAAAAAAGATACGTGAGAAAGATCGAGGCGAGGATGCTGACCGATACCAGCACGGTACGCCCGACCGGGAACAGCCCCATCGCCGAGCCGGGATTTCGCACATAGATGAAACGAAGCAACTCGCCGAGGACTTCGATCTTGCGCCGCAGCGCTTCTTCGTGCGCGAGCACGATGCGCTTACTGACCAGATCCACGACAAGGACCAGCGGCGCCCAGATCCAGGCCGGAAAGAAGCGGTTGAGCATCAGAGGGTTCCCGCCTCTTCCTTTTCCTTGCACTCGATGCAGAGGCGCGTATAGGGCAGTCGCTTCAGACGCGGCAGCCCGATCTGTTTTCCACAGCCGAGGCACTTTCCGTACGTGCCATCCTCGATGCGCCGCAGAGCTTCCTCGATATTGTAGAGGTAGCGGCCTTCCGTCTTGGCGAATTTGATCGTCGTCTCATACTGGAATTCATCCGAACCCTGGTCGGCCATGTGGTTCGAGTGAGCCTTGCCGGTCTCCAGGCCGGACTGGTCGTCCCGATGCATGATGGTTTTCTCATGCTGCGCCAGCGACTTGCTCACCCGTTCCTTTTCCTCCATGAGAAGTTTCCGGAATCTCTGGAGTTCGGTCTTCCGCATCGGGTTCCTCCCGTCCGGGATCAGTCGCGGCTCAGGGCGATACTGATCTCGTTCTCTTCGATCGTGAATGTGTCTTTATAATCGAAATCGCCGTCCGAAGCAATGCTCACCGCAAGAGTCTCGGCCTGGATGTGTGAGGCGAACTTGTCAATGACCGACTGGACGTCCTCGGTGCCGGAGACGGACAGACGGATCCGGTCAGAGACCTCCAGGCCACTCTTCTTGCGTAGATTCTGCACCTTGTTGATGATTTCCCGGCACCAGCCCTCCTGGCGCAAGCCGTCCGTCAGGGTCGTATCCAACGCCACCGTCAATCCTGCGTCGCCCGTAGCGACGAAGGGCTCAATGCCCTCTTCCTGCACCTTGATTTCGTCAAACGTGAATTCGGTCGGCTTGCCTTCCAACTCCAGGACAACGCGGCTGTTGGCACGGAGTTCCAGTATCTGCTCGGGCGTCATGGCCGTGATCACCCGGGCCGCCAGGGGCGCTCCCTTGCCAAACCGTGGTCCCAGGGCGCGGAAATTGGCCTTCGCCTCGAGACGGGCCACTTCGCGCGGATCGGCGATCTGCTCGACGGCTTTGACATTCAATTCACCAGCGATATATCCCACCAAGCGCTCATCGCTCATCAGCAGATCGGCCCGGTCGTCATCCGAATGCAACAGCAATCGCCCGAGCGGCTGGCGCGTCTTCAAGCTCGCATCCTGGCGAAGACTGCGCCCCAGGCCGACCGCCGTCTGGGCGGCGGACATGGCTCGCTCCAGTTCCCGGTCGAGCAGGGCCTCGTCGACTCCCGGGAAATCCTGCAGATGGACCGAACAATCGGGGTCGGCGTGTGCCGTCAATCCGCGATAGATTTCCTCCGTCGCGAACGGCAGGAACGGCGCCAGCAAGCGGAGACTGGTTTCCATCACCGTGTAGAGGGAATGGAAGGCGGTGCGCTTGTCGACGGTCATCTCGCCCTTCCAGAAACGACGGCGGCACAGACGCACATACCAGTTCGAGACATCGTCGATGATGAAGGTACCGATCGTCTTGGCGGCCCGGCTCAGGTGCAATGCGTCGAGATCCTTGCGCACCGATGCCGTTACGCTCTGGAGCCGGCTCAAAATCCAACGGTCCAGCTGGTCGGGAGCAATCTCTCCGGCGGCGTCCGGACGATACCCATCGAGGTTCGCGTACAGGGTGTAGAACGCATAGGTGTTCTCGAGAGTGGCGAGGATCTTGCGCTGCGCTTCCTGGACACCGGCCGGGTCGAATTTTGTCGGTAGCCAGACCGGATTGACCGTCAGCATGTACCAGCGCAGAGGGTCGGCTCCGGACGTGCGCAGGATCTCCATCGGATCGACGCCGTTGCCCAGACTCTTGGACATCTTCTTGCCCTTGGCATCCAGGATCAGCTCGTTGACCAGACAGCTCTTGTAGCTGCTCTTGCCCATCAGGAAGGTACTGATGACCAACATGGTGTAGAACCAGCCACGGGTCTGATCGATGCCTTCGCTGATGAAATCGGCCGGGAACTGGCTCTCGAAGAGTTCCTTGTTCTCGAAAGGATAGTGGTACTGCGCGAACGGCATGCTGCCGGAATCGAACCAGCAGTCGATCACTTCGGAAGTGCGGCGCATGGTGCCGTTGCAGCCCTCGGCGGTACAGCCAAAGGAGATGCCGTCCACATGCGGACGGTGCAGGTCCAGCTCGGAAAGATCCCGGCCTGTCAGTTCGGACAGGTCCGCGCGGCAGGTCGGCAAGTGCAGATGCCCACAGTCGTCGCAGATCCACACGTTCAGGGGGGTGCCCCAGAATCGATTGCGACTCAGGCTCCAGTCGATATTGCCGGCCAGCCAATTGCCGAAGCGGCCGCTGCCGACCTCGGGCGGAGCCCACGTGATCTCCTCGTTCGCCTTCACCAACTGATCGCGCATCTTGCTGGTGCGGATAAACCAACTGGGCGTGGCGAAGTAGATCAGTGCGTTGTCGCAGCGATCGTGGAACGGATAGTCGTGGCTGTATTGCATCGCGTTGAGCAACTGACCGGTGCCCTCGAGATGCTTGATGATGTGCTTGTCGGCCTTCTTGACGTGCATGCCGGCCCAGGGCTCGATCTCGGCGGTGAAGGCTCCATTGGCATCGACGGGCTTGAAGAAGCTGAGGTTCTCGCGGCGGCCGACCTGATAATCGTCCTCGCCAAAGGCCGGCGCCATGTGGACGATCCCGGTACCGGAGTCGAGGGTCACGAAATCGGCCTCGACGACGACAAAGGCGCGGGTTCCGTCTTCGGGTTTCACGAACGGGATCATCTGCTCGTAGGTGCGGCCGAGCAGATCGGCACCCTTCATGGTTTCCAGGATCTCGGGCTCTTCGTCGCCATGGAGACCTTCGAGAACGCTGAGACGAGCCTCGGCCAGAATCAGCGTCTCTCCGGCGAAACGGACCCGGACGTAGTCGAATTCCTTTCCCACCGCGAGGGCGACGTTCGAGGGCAGCGTCCACGGAGTGGTCGTCCAGGTAACGAAGTACTCGTCCGCATCGGCGGCCTTGAGCTTCACGAAGATGCTCGGATCATTGACGGTCCGATAGCTGTTGGCCATCTCATTGGCGCTGATGGGAGTCGCGCAAACCGGACAGTAGGGCACCACCTTGTGGCCCTTGTACAGCAGACCCGCTTCGTGAAAACGATTCAGGATCCACCACACCGTCTCGATGTAGTTGTTGTCGTAGGTGACATAGGGATCGTCGAGATCGACCCAGTAGCCGATGCGTTCGGTGAACTCGTCCCAATCCGATTTGCAGGTCCAGACACTCTCGCGGCACTTCTCGTTGAAGGGCTCGAGACCGAAGTCCTGAATCGCCTGAGCGCCCTGGATGCCCAACTGCTTCTCGACAGCTCGCTCGACCGGCAGACCATGCGTGTCCCAGCCGGCTTTGCGTACGACACGGTGACCGGTCATGGTCTTGTAGCGGCACATGATGTCCTTGCACAGACGCGCCATGACGTGATGGACACCCGGCAGACCGTTGGCCGTCGGGGGCCCCTCGTAGAAGACCCAATCCGGAGCGCCTTCCCTCGCGTCGATACTGCGCCGGAACACATCATGCTCTTTCCAGAAGCCGGAGATCAGCTCTTCGGACTTTGCATCGTGGAATTTCCGGGCCAGGGCCGGATACAGGGCCCCTTCATGGTTCGTGTCGCTGGACATGCTATCGTTCGTCCTTCTCGGGTCTGGGCCCGCTTCGCGGTCTCGTTCTCCATCGGATCGACAGACCGGACCCGCGGGCCGGCATCTAGATTTCGACGCGGGACAGGAATCCGGTCACCAGCGCCTCGAGCCGCGGTTGGGCCTCGTTGGCGACGCGGATGATTTCCTCCACATGGGCCGGCTCCAGCGTGTCGGGGAAGCAGGCATCCGTGATCACCTGCACGCCGACCACCCGCAGACCGCCGTGCACCGCGACGATGCATTCCGGCACGCTGGACATGCCCACGGTGTCGGCGCCAACGGCACGCAGAAAGCGGTACTCGGCTCCCGTTTCCAGATTGGGACCGGCCACGGCGGCGAATACGGCGCGTTTCAGGGGAATTTTCTCGTCGAGCGCAGTCTGCTCCATCGTGGCCAGCAGTTCCCGGTCGTAGGGTTCGGACATATCCGGGAAGCGGACTCCCAGACGATCATCGTTGGGACCGATCAACGGGTTATCGCCCATCAGGTTGATGTGATCGGTGGTCACGGCGATATCACCGGGCACCAGATGCGGATTCATGCCGCCGACCGCGTTGCTGATCAGTAACGCCCGGGCTCCGAGGGCCTTCATCACGCGTACCGGAAGCGTGATATCCTGCATGGTGTATCCCTCATAGAAGTGTACCCTGCCCTGCATCGCCAGCACCCGGCGACCGGCCAAAGTGCCCAGCACGAGATTGCCGGCGTGCCCCGTCGCGGTCGAGGCCACGAAATGCGGCACATCGGTATAGGGTAGGGTGCAGACGGCATCGATCCTGCCGCCCAGTTCGCCCAGCCCCGTGCCCAGAATCAGTCCGATCTCGGGCGTGAAATCCGTTTGCGAGCGGATGTAGGCAACGGCTTCCTCGATCTTGTTCCACAAATCGCTCACGAGCGGCCTCCGGGGACGGGTCTGATGCACAGCGCGGCATCACCTGTTGACATACCAAACCGAATGCGCAGGATTCGGCGACGAAACAACTTAACATGGCCCCTGCGGGCCACCAAGAAAAAAGGCGGGAACCCCTGGATTCCCGCCTTTGCACCTTGTTTCGAGGCGATTCCACCTCAATCTAGCTATGAAGGATCTCCTCGTGCTCCTGATTCTCGGGCTGCCCATTCCACATCGGGTTGTCGTGATGGTTGTCAGGATGGTTGTCAGGATTCGAGCCACCGTCATCGGCGACGTCCTGGTCCTGGGGCGCTTCCCTGTTTTCCGTTTCCTGATTTTCCGGGGTCTCGGCGGTCGGTTCCTGCGCGGACTCGGACGGGCCGTCGTGGGTTTCCTCGGATTTTTCCACGGCCACATCTCCGGTCTGGACACCCGATACCGGCGTGTAGTCACGCCAGATATCGTTCTCGTTGGTTGCAGCCGGAGGGGCGGCCGGAGTCGTGTCCGACTTCATTTCGCCCGCCATCTCGGGCTGGATCAGGGCCTCGACGATCGTCTCGACGACGGCTTCCTTTTCGGCCTCCTCGGCACTTCCGGCGACTCCTTCGGCCACCGAATCGACGATCGTGGTCAGTCGCTGGTCCAGATCCCGGAAGTCGCTGCGATGCGATTCGATGAACTGGATCTGGGATTCGGCCAGGCTCTTGAAGCGGCCCAGATAAGCCTCTTTTTCCTTGCGCAGTCCCTCGATCTCCTTGCGCAGTTCCTCCGTACGCAAGCGGCACTCGGCCAGGATTTCCTTTGCCTTCAGCTTGGACTCCTGAACAATCAGATCGCCCTCCCGGTTGGCATTTTCACGGGTCTCCTGCATCAGCTTCTCGGCGGTCATCAGTGTGTCACGCAGGGTACGCTCCATCGCCTTGTACTCGGTGATCTTCTCGTCCTGGACCATCAGCTTTTCACGGATCTGCTTGTTGTCGACCAGCACGATCTCGTATTCATCGGCCAGAGTAGCCATGAAGGCACGGACCTCGTCGCAGTCGAATCCGCGAACGGAACGACGAAATTCCTGCTTACGAACGTCAAGGGGCGTAATCCTCATGATCTTCTCCTGGTTCGGGAAACCGGGAGCGCTGGTCCGGCGGTTGGGCCCCGCATGGGCCTCATAAAAATTCAACACGCAAGAATCAGGCACCGGTCTGGGCAATCCATCTCATGAGGAGGTTTATCAAGAGCCATGCCAGGATGGGAGAGAGATCGATGCCGCGCACCGGGATGATGGCGCGCAATGGAGCAAGTAGTAGATCCGTATAGTAGATGATCGATTGTAGGATTTCGTTCTTCGGCTTCGGATGGACCCAGGACAGGATCACGCGCAGGAGAATCAACCACGATGCCACCTGCAGGATGGCCAGGATCAGTTGGCGGATGCTCAAAATTCCCCCCTGCACTTCGCACGGCCACAGCGCACGATTGATCAATATTGACGAGGACCGAAGATGGCCGAGCCGATGCGGATCAGTGTCGCTCCTTCAACGATGGCCTCTTCGAAGTCGCCACTCATCCCCATGCTCAATTCCTGCAACTGGGGTCCATTCGGCCCCCGGGCGTTCAGGGCCGTTTCCCGCAGCAGGGCGAAAGTGCGTCGCAACTCCGCTTCGTCGGCTCCGGCGCGAGCCATACCCATCAGACCTCGGACCTCCAGGCCGTCCATCCCATCGATTCGGGCGATCGCGTCACCGACCGCTTCGGGCGCGAAACCATGTTTCTGTTCCTCGCCGGAGATGTTCACCTCCAGGAGGATCCGCTCGATGTGGCCGCCTTCGGTCGCCAGACGAGACATGCGCTGGGCCAGACGGAGGGAATCCACTCCGTGGTTCAGGCTGAAATGGCCGATGACCCTGCCCGCCTTGTTGCCCTGGAGGTGGCCGATGAAGTGCCACTCGACAGCCGACGAATCGAGGCCGGCCTCGTCCAGCGCGCGGGCCAGTTCGGGCTGGCGGTCGAGGGCATCGGGGATCCGGTTCTCGCCCAGGAGTCGGTGCCCTGCCCGACAGGCATCGACAACCAACGGCAAGGGAATCCGCTTGGAGACGGCCACCAAACGCACCGAGCCGGGATCTCTCCCGGCTCGGCCACAGGCGTTCGCAATGCGCTCGCCGATACGCTCCAGATTCTCCCGCACATTCGGCGCGGTCATGAATCTAGTTCCAACGCAGCAACATCGTGGCCGCGTCCAGTTCCATCTGCACCTGAGCGATCTCCTCGTTGGAGTGCTCCTTGGTGATCCGAACCCTGATGTGTTCACTTTCGGGGCACAGGTGGACGATCACGTCCACCAGCTCGTCATATTTCGCGATGGCGTTCGGCACGCCGCGCTCGTCCATGTCCTGGCCTTCGCGATGGGTATTCGCGCTCGTCCAGACCTCGGCATTCCACTCGGCGGCCAACTTGCGCACGCCCTCGATTTCCCACTTCTCGGATTTCGAGAAACGCGGAGTGCCATCCATGATCACCATGTCGGGCACGAAGCCCGCAGCATCCTTCAAAAAGGTAGCGGACTGTTCCAGCTTCTCCAGGGAGAAGAAGTCGCGGTTGTAGACCAGGATATGGCGGTTGCGCTCCATCTTCAGTTGACGCTGCGGCACGCTGCTGGCGTCCAGCGCGGCAGCCATGGAGTGGAAGACCTCGTCGAAGAAGTGATGGATGTGATCCACCGGTTCCTTGGTCGAAATGTAGAGCACTTTCTTGCCCTGCAGCAACTGGTCCACGGCCAGCCCGATCAGGAAGGCCGTCTTGCCGACACCCGGACGTGACAACACCACACCCAGATTGCCCGTGCCCAGTCCCCCACCGATCGCCCGGTCGAAGATGCGGATGGGGCTGCGCTCGATCATGCTTTTCTCGGTCATGTCGTTCCTCACTCGCTGATTTCCAGCTATTTCCGCAGATTCGCGTGGTAGATTCCGAACAGACTAGCGGCCCTGGGCCCGCCGCTCCTGATAACTCTTGACCAGTTCTTCGGCGACCTCGGCCGGGGCCGGGGCGTACCGTGCGAATTCCATTGTAAACTCGGCCTTGCCCTGAGTCGCCGAGCGCAGGACCGAAGCATAACCGAACATCTCGGCCAGGGGAACATTCGCATCCACACGAATGAAGCCCTCATCCTCTGTCGTACCGACGATGACACCGCGGCGTTGCATCAACGTCTTGATGATATCGCCCTGGAACTCGGTCGGTCCTTCGATGGAGACCAGCATCAACGGTTCGAGAGCCACCGGCTTGCCCTTGAGGTAGAACTCGCGGAAGGCCTGCCGACAGGCGACCATGAAGGCCATGTCCGACGAATCGACCGCGTGCGAATTTCCATCCCTGAGAGTGACCGAAAGCCCCTGCACGGGGTGGCCGATGAAACTGCCTTCATCGATCGACATTTCGAAGCCCTTCTTGCAGGCTCCGATGTACTCGGTCGGAATATTTCCGCCGACGACCTTGCTCTCGAATTCGAAGTCGCCTTTATCGTTCGGGCCCATCGTGCCCTGCACCTTGGCGTACTGGCCCGAGCCACCGGTTTGTTTCTTGTGGGTGTAGTCGAAGTCCACCGCCTCGGTCATCGTCTCGCGGTACTTCACCTGAGGCGCACCGGTCTCGACATTGGCATTGAACTCGCGCTTGATGCGCTCGATATAGACCTCGAGGTGCAGCTCGCCCATCCCGCTGATCAGCGTATCCCCGGTTTCGTCATCGACCGCGGTGCGGAAGGTCGGATCCTCGCGCGTGAAACGGTGCAACGCCTTGCTCATCCGATCGGCGGCCTTGGCGTCCTCGGGCTGCACGGCCAGGGACACCACCGGCTCGGGCACGTGCATACTCGACAGCGAGATGCGCTCGCCCGAAGTGAAGGTATCACCGCTGGCGCAGTCGACACCGAAGAGTGCGATGATATCACCGGCGCTGGCCTCGGTGATCTCCTCCATCTCATCCGCATGCATGCGACCGAGACGGCCGACCTTGACCTTCTTGCCGGTGCGGCTGTTGTAGATATCCGAACCCTTCTGCAGGATGCCCTCGTAGATGCGCACATAGGTCAGCTGACCATACGGGCCCTCTTCGAGCTTGAATGCGTTGCAAACGAGCGGCGCCTCGGGGTCATTCGAGAGGATGAACTCCTCCTCCTCGCCGCCGGGCAACATTTTCAGCGCTGTATTTTCGATGTCCGTCGGGGACGGCAGGTATTCCAGCACCGCATTGAGCAGTAGCTGCACACCCTTGTTCTTGTAGGCTGATCCCATGTAGACGGGGGTCAGCTCGTTGGCCAGGACACCATTGCGGATCGCTGCGTGGATCATTTCCTCGGTGACCGTTTCTTCCAGAATTGCTTCCATCAGATCGTCACTAAACATCGATACGGCGTCCAGCATGGCCTCGCGGCGGGCGGCGGCCTCGACCTGCAGGGCGGCGGGAATCTCGGACTCGACGATATTTTCGCCGTTCTCACCCTCGAAACGAATTGCCTTCATCGTCACCAGGTCGACAACGCCCTCGAGTTCCGCCTCCAGACCGATCGGAATCTGCATCATGACGGCGTTGTGCTTCAGCTTCTCACGCAATTGCTCGGTCACCCGCGCGGGGTTGGCTCCGGAACGGTCGCACTTGTTGACGAAGGCGATCCGCGGCACGTTGTAGCGCTTCATTTGCCGATCGACGGTGATGGATTGACTCTGCACGCCGGCCACCGCGCACAACACCAGCACGGCGCCGTCCAGCACCTTCAGCGCACGTTCGACTTCGATCGTGAAGTCCACGTGCCCCGGTGTGTCGATGATATTGACGTGGTAGTCCTTCCAGACGGTGTGCGTCGCCGCGCTCTGGATCGTGATACCGCGCTCGCGCTCGAGCTCCATCGAATCCATGGTAGCGCCAACGCCATCCTTCCCCTTGACCTCGTGGATGGCGCGGATTCGTCCCGTATAGTAGAGGATCCGCTCGGTCAGCGTGGTCTTGCCCGAATCGATGTGGGCACTGATGCCGATATTCCTGATCCGGCTCAGATCGTCAATCATGGCGTCTTTCCCGTTCCCGGCAACCATCTCGCCGGAGATTGAAAGTGAATTTCAAAACCCCTGCTCGGGGTAGAAAAAAGCACGTCCGCCCAGCCTCAAGAAGTCGCTTGGTGCATGGCAGGCAGACGCGGCGCGGTCCGTAGAATAGGGCAGAAGCGGCGAAAATGCAAATCTGCCAGGTCAAATTTTAGTGAAAGATTCCGCAAAAAATGAAGCGGGCGGAGCCCCTGGCCCCGCCCGCGATCACGATTTCACCGGAACTAGTAGCGCTTGGCCATCTCGTCCAGTGTCACATGCGGCACCTTGTCCGCCCATCCCGCCTGACCGAAAGCGATCATCCGGGCCTTGACGACCTCGGCCATCGCGATGCGCGCCGGCTTGAGGTAGTCGCGCGGATCGAACTTCTCGGGATTCTCGGCAAAGACCTTGCGGATCGCTCCGGTAATCGCCAAGCGGTTATCCGTATCCACATTGATCTTGCGCACGCCGTGCTTGATGCCTTCCTGGATCGCTTCGACGGGAACGCCGTAACTTTCCTTCAGGCCACCACCGTAATTGTTGATGATGTCGACCAGTTCGCGCGGCACCGAACTGGAGCCGTGCATGACCAGGTGGGTGTTCGGCAGACGACGGTGAATCTCGGCGATGACGTCCATCTTCAGCACATCGCCCGTGGGCTTCTTGGTGAACTTGTAGGCACCATGACTGGTACCGATGGCCACGGCCAGGGCATCGCAATTCGTATCCTGGACGAACTGCTCGGCTTCGGCCGGATCGGTCAAGTGGTCAGCCGCCTCGTCCTCGCTCAGGCCGGCACCGTGTCCATCCTCGATTCCGCCCAGGCAACCCAGCTCGGCTTCGACGGTGACTCCCAGCGCGTGAGCCTTGGCCACGACCTGGCGGGTCACATCCACATTGTAGTCATAGGTCGCCGGGGTCTTGCCATCGGCCTCGAGTGAGCCGTCCATCATGACCGAAGTAAATCCGTAGTCAATTGCGCTGAAGCAGGTCTCGGGGCTGTTCCCATGATCCTGATGCATAGCGATCGGGATCTTCGGATTCAGCTCGGCCGCGGCCAGCATCAGATGCCGCAGGTAATTGTCGTCGGAGTAGGAGCGGGCGCCGCGACTGGCCTGCACGATGACCGGGCTGTTGGTCTCGGTGGCCGCCATCATGATGGACTGGATCTGCTCCATGTTGTTCACATTGAAAGCACCGACGCCGTAGCCGTTCTCGGCGGCGTGGTCGAGCATAACGCGCATGGGAATCAGGGGCATGACGTACTCCTTCGCGGAAATTCCGGTCCGCACCGGTCGATGAGGATACTATCCGGCGCGTACGAATCGGGTCTCGCGCCGATGCAAGTCTCTCGCCCAAGCTAAACGAACCGGCGGCGCGGAACCAGCAAAAAAGACCCCTTGGAGCCCGCTCCGGTGTCAACATACCGATTGCGAATCCAAGGGCAACGTATATCATGGTCAGGCCTTGTGCTGAATTCGGAATGGAAGGGCTGAAATCTTGATCCGCGAAATACTCCCCCGCATCCTGTCCCGCCGGTTGATCCTGCCGGTAGTGGCGATGTGCCTGTTGATGGCCGGCTGCGGTGGCGCCGCCAAACAGCCCGCGGACACCCCGGACGTGATGGTGAGTATCCTGCCTCAAGCGTGGTTCGTCGAACAGATCGCGGGACCGGAGTGGACGGTCGAGGTGCTGGTCGGTCCGGGTCAGTCACCGGCCACTTTCGATCCCACTTCCCGCCAGATCGCCCGTCTGTTGGGCGCCAAATTGTTCGTGCGCGCCGGCGTCCCGTTCGAACGCAGCCTGATGCCCAAGATCGAACGGCTTCCCGGCCGGCCGCGCATCCTGCTGCCGCCCGCGATGGCGGATGAGTTGAACCAGGAACCGGCGCACGGGAAGCATCAGCCACACAACGGCCACCATCACGGCGGCATCGACCCCCATACCTGGCTGGATCCGAATCAGGCACGTGCCCAGGCATCGGCCCTGGCGGCGGCCCTGATCGAATTGCGGCCGACGTCGGCGGACAGCATCCGGGTTCGAGCCGCCGCGCTCGATTCTCGTTTGACCCGGCTGGACACCGAGATCAAGGCGTTGCTGGCACCCTACCGCGGCGAGAGCTTTTTCGTCTTTCATCCGGCTTTCGGACACTTTGCCCGTGCGTATGGGCTGAAGCAGGTCGCCATCGAGATCGATGGTCATGAACCGGGACCACGTCATCTGGCTCAGGTAATCGCCCAGGCTCGGGCGGCAGGCGCTCGAACGATCATCGTCCAGCCGCAGTTCTCACGCGAGGTGGCCGGTAGGATCGCCGCAGAAATCGATGCAGGGGTCATCGCCCTGGACCCGCTGGCGCGTCCCTACGAGGAAAACCTGAAGTACCTTGCCGATCGATTGGCCGAAGAGTTCGCCGCTCGCGAATCCCGGAAAGAGGATTCATGACCCCCCACTCGGCACTGCACTGCGAGAACATGGATTTCGCCTATGAGCGCGACATGGTATTGCGGGATGTGAACCTGACAGTGCCGCAGGGGGATTTTGTCAGCATCGTCGGACCCAACGGCAGCGGCAAGACCACCCTGTTGAAACTCGTGCTGGGCCTGTTGAAACCGACCCGGGGCCGCATCGAGGTATTCGGACAGCAGCCGGCACGGGCCCGACGCCGGATCGGCTATGTGCCCCAACACCCTCGTCTGGATCCGCTCTTCCCGGTGACCGCGTTGGATGTAACGCTGATGGGTCGCCTGGGCGTGACCCGCCGCTGGGGCTCCTGGCTGCGCGATGATCGCGTACAAGCCCTGGCCTGCCTGGAGCAGGTGGGACTCGCCGACCGAGCCGATCATCATTTCGCCTCACTCTCGGGCGGTCAGAAGCAGCGCACATTGATCGCCCGCGCCCTGGCCGGCGACCCTCAGATGCTGCTGCTGGACGAACCCACTTCCGGTCTGGACGCCCACGTCGAAGAGACGTTCTATCGGCTCCTTCAGGAATTGAACCGGCAACTGACCATCGTGCTCGTTTCCCACGACCTGGGCTTCGTGTCGGGATTCGTCCGCAGCGTGATCTGTGTCGGCCGCGAGGTCGTCGTGCACCCGACCAGCAACATCACCGGAGAGGTGATCGCCGACCTCTACGGCAGCGACATGCGGCTGATCCGTCACGATCACCGCTGCAGTGACGGGGGGCACGAGCATTGAGCTTCCTGGAGTTTTTCCCGGCCCTGTCCGATCACGCTTTCCTGCAGTATGCGCTGCTCGCCGGGTTGTTGGCGAGCATCTCGTGTGGCGTCGTCGGCACCTTCGTGGTGATTCGGCGCATCAGCTACATCGCCGGAGGAATTGCCCATTCGGTACTGGCCGGTCTCGGGATCGCCCACTACCTGAACGTCGTGCACGGCGTACACTGGCTCACGCCGATGCTCGGCTCGGTGCTGGCTGCGCTGCTCTCGGCCTCGATCATCGGCTGGGTCAGCTTGCGCCTGCACCAGCGCGAGGACACGGTGATCGGCGCGGTCTGGGCCGTCGGCATGGCGCTGGGCATCGTGATGATTTCGTTGACTCCCGGCTACACGACGGACCTGATGAGCTACCTCTTCGGCAACATCCTGATGGTCGGCGCGCGTGATCTGTGGCTGGTCGGAGCGCTGGCATTGCTCGTCGTTGGAGTCGTCGCCCTGTTTCACAAGCAATTGCTCGCAGTTTGCTTCGACCCGGAGTTCGCCACGCTGCGCGGCGTGCGGGTGCAGGCTTTCTACTTCCTGTTGCTGGGTCTGACGGCACTGACGGTGGTACTGCTGGTCACGGTCGTCGGTATCATCCTGGTGATCGCCCTGTTGACGCTGCCCGCGGCGATCGCCAACCTCTTCGCCCGGCGTTTGTGGCAGATGATGGCGCTGGCCGCCGTGCTCTGTGCGATCTTCACGACGGGTGGCTTGGCACTGAGCTACGGTCCCGATCTACCGGCCGGCGCCGTGACGATCCTGCTGACCGGTACCTCGTTTTTCGCGGTGGCCATGGTAAAGCGCCGGCCCTGATCGAGCCGGCGCTTCGCGTTTCTGGTGGAGGCGGCGGGAATCGAACCCGCGTCCGTAACCGGTACCCCGTCAGCGTCTACATGCTTAGCTTCCTGTTATTTAACCGAAGAGGAGGCCAGGAAGCACGCCACCAAGTCGGCTAGTTTCACTTAAATTTCGCCCGCACCCCAGAAACCTGAGCACGAACTATTCACCAAAAACGGCGCCCCTTGAGATCAGTTTGGTGACCCCCCGATCCCGGGACGAGCAGCTTAACTAAGCTGCCAGTGCGAAGTTATTTTCGTCACTTATTGGTTTTTCCACCGTTTTACGAGTTCCATGGAATCTCGGCATGCAGCCCACGGTCCCCCGACCACGTCGAAGCCAGGTCGCCCCCGGGTTGTCTCAAATCAACCTACACTCAATATAGCATGATATTCAGAGACGATCCATATTTCACGAGGCCCCGTGATTTCCCCGGGCCCTGCCCAGCGGAATGCGCCGGGGCCGCTCGGGGGTCAGGAACCTTTGGCGATGGCTCGGAATACGGCGCAAAAGTCGGCATCAGCCAAGCCGAGGGCGCGGGCGACGATAAATGCTTCATGGGCGGCGGCGGCCGTCGGGACGGGTTGTTCCAATTCGTCACCGAGCAGGGTGGCCAGGCGAAGGTCCTTTTGCATGTGCTTCAGGGGGAAGGCCGGTGCAAATTGGCCCGCCTCGATCAGGGGACCCTTGATACTGAACATGGGATTGGCCAGGGCACCGATCGCCAGGACCTCACGCAGGTCGGACTGGCTCAGACCGCTGCGTTCGGCGAGGGCCAGGCCCTCACAGAAGGCGGTCATCATCCCGCCCATGACCATGTTCACGATTAATTTCATCCGGGCGGCCTGACCCACTTCGCCGTAGAAGAAATCCTGCTTGCCCATGATTTCGAAGAGCGGCCTGGCATCCTGGTACAGGGACTCATCCCCCGCGGCCAGAATGATCAAGGTACCGTCGATGGCGGGGCCCCTGGTTCCCGAGACCGGCGCCTCCAGGTAGCGACCGCCCGCCGCGCGAATCGCCCTGTCGATTTCGCGAGCCGTTTGTGCATCGACGGTGGACATGTCCACGTACGACTGGTTCGGGCCGATGGCCGAGGCAACCCCCGAGGCGTCGAATACCACCGCGTGGGCAGCGGCGGGATCCGAAACCATGGCGATGGTGATTTCCGATTCGGTGACGACCGCGGCCGGAGTTTCCTGCTGCCGTGCGCCGAGTGCGACGACGTCGGCACATCGCTCAGCAGTACGGTTCCAGACGTATACGTCGTGTCCGGCGCGGATCAGACGGGCGCACATCGCGCTCCCCATGAGGCCCTGGCCGAGGAATCCGATTTTCATTCTGAGACCTTTCACGATCGGGGGAACGGTGAAAGAGGCGCCCCCTGGGCAGAAGGCGCCTCCAACGGATCTGCAGAGAATAGAAGATCTACACCAGAATTGCAGCGGTGGATTCGGCAAATTGAACCCGAAGCCGGTCGATCTCCTCTCCCGACGCGATCCCCATCTCGATCAGCACCTGGCCGATCTTCGGCCGCATCTGATCCTGCTGGGTCAGCAGAAATTCCAGATCCGTCCGATCCATGAATCCCAAGGCGATGGCCTGCTCGCCAAAACGCAACTCGCTGCCCAGTTGGCTGCTCAACGTCGCGTTGACCTGCTTCATGGTCAGGGTTCGAGTCTGCAACGCAATGCGACCGATCGGCGATGTTAGTTCCCTTTGCCGGTCGAGCGCGGACAACACCTGCTGGTCGCTCAGGACCCCTTGGCCCGTCAAGTACTCCAGGAAGGCCTTTGTAAGATTCTTATCCAGAGCCATCGTTCCCTCTCCAGTTCTCACCGGGTCCCCCGAATCTCGAAATCCAGCCGAATATCATCTTCAAAGATCGACTACGGACTTCATTACTTGAGTTCGTTTTGCGGGTGCGGATTCAAAACGGAGGCGCGGAGCGACAAGAAACGGGACGGCCCGAAGGCCGTCCCGTCTGTGCGAATCGAATTCGCGTTCGAACGATCGTCGAGCTTAGACGATGCCCTGGTCCATCATCGAGTCGGCAACCTTGATGAAGCCGGCGATGTTGGCGCCATTGACATAGTTGCCCGGCGTACCGAACTCGTTGGCAGCGGCGGCCGACGCATCGTGAATGTCCTTCATGATGCGGTGCAGCTTCTGGTCCACTTCCTCGCGGGTCCAGTTGTAACGCAGGCTGTTCTGGCTCATCTCGAGACCGGAAACAGCAACGCCACCGGCGTTCGCAGCCTTGCCAGGTCCGTACAGGATGCCGGCGTCGACGAACTGGTTGACGCCCTCGGGGACGGTCGGCATGTTCGCGCCCTCGGAGACCACACCCACGCCGTTGGCCAGCAGGTGACCGGCGTCCTTGGCGTTGATCTCGTTCTGCGTGGCGCTCGGGAAGGCACAGTCAGCCTTGTGGTTCCACAGCGGGTTGTAGTCCAGGTCCTTGTCGACCGCAGTGTAGACCGCGTTGGGATACTTCTCAGCGTACTCGCTGATCCGGCCGCGCTTGACATTCTTCAGTTCCATGATGAAGGCCAGCTTCTCGCGATCGATGCCTTCCTCGTCCAGGATGTAGCCGCCGCTGTCCGAGCAGGTGATCGGCTTGGCGCCCAGATCCAGCAGCTTTTCGATCGTGTACTGGCAAACGTTGCCGGAACCGGAAACCAGGGCGGTCTTGCCCTCGAGGGTATCACCCTTGGTCTCGAGCATGTTGGCAGCGAAGTAGACCGAACCGTAACCGGTGGCCTCGGGACGAATCAGGCTGCCGCCCCAGTTCAGGCCCTTGCCCGTCAGGACGCCGGTGAACTCGTTGCGCAGCTTCTTGTACTGGCCGAACAGGAACCCGATCTCGCGGCCGCCGACGCCGATATCACCGGCGGGGACATCCGTGTTCGGACCGATGTGACGGAAGAGCTCGCTCATGAAGGCCTGCGTAAAGCGCATGACCTCGATATCACTCTTGCCCTTCGGGTCGAAGTCCGAGCCGCCCTTGCCGCCGCCCATGGGCAGGGTGGTCAGGGCGTTCTTGAAGACCTGCTCGAAAGCCAGGAACTTCAGGATCCCCAGGTTGACGCTCGGGTGGAAGCGCAGGCCGCCCTTGTAGGGACCGATCGCGCTGTTCATCTCGATGCGGAAACCGCGGTTGACCTGAACCTCGCCCTTGTCATCGACCCAGGGAACGCGGAACATGAGGACGCGCTCGGGCTCGGTGATCCGCTCCATGATCTTGTGCTTACGGTACTCAGGACGCTTGTCCAGGACCGGCCACAGGGACTCGACGACTTCCTCGACCGCCTGGTGGAACTCTTTTTCCGACGGGTTCTTGGCGATCACGTTTTCCATGAAGGCAGCAACGTTCTGAGCCATTTCGGCACTCCTTGGTTTGCTTCGCTCTCATCGCATAACGGCCGGCGAAAAAGCCGGATCCCATTTGCGAAAAAAATGGAGTTCCCAATCATGCCGCGCAAGGAAATTCGGCGCCGATGCCCATTTTTCTATTCGAAATCGAAGGGGTGTTAAAAAAAAACGGCCCCGCCGATGACCGGCGGAGCCGCAAACGCAAGGGATCAGGTCAGTCCCCCCATCCGGAGGTCAATTCGATCACATCCCGGTCCGCCGCAAAATCCTCGGCAGGAGCATCGGGAGAAGGAAGATCGTACGATTCCTCCCCCTGTCCGGCGGGTTCGTAGACCTGTTCTTCGACATCCCAGGTCGAAGCGACCGGGCCGGTATCGCGCAGCGTGAACTTGCTCAGCAGGTGCTGCAGTGTGGCGGCCTGGCTCGACAACTCCTGCGCCGCCGATGCCGTTTCCTCACTGTTGGCCGTGTTCTGCTGCGTCACCGAATCGATCTGGCTCAGCCCCTGGCTGACTTCGGTGATGCCCTGGGCTTGTTCGTTGCTCGCCGAAGCGATCTCACCGACCAGGTCGGAAGCCTGCGTCACGCTGCTGACAATCGATTCGAGGGACGCGGCCGTGGTGTTGGCGATCTCGGTACCGTTCCTGACCTTGTCCAGCGAGCCCTCGATCAGTTGGGAGGATTCGCGGGCGGCCTTGGCGCTGCGCCCGGCCAGGTTGCGGACTTCCTCGGCTACGACAGCGAAACCCTTGCCGTGACTGCCGGCGCGTGCGGCCTCCACCGCCGCGTTCAGGGCCAAGAGGTTGGTCTGGAACGCGATGTCGTCAATGACCTTGATGATCTTCGCGATTTCCTCACTCGAAGAACTGATCTCGTTCATCGCGCCGGTCATGGTACGCATCTGATCGACGCCGGTGACCGCCGTCTCACGCGCAACGTTCGAAAGCTGATCGGCTTGGCCGGCGCTCTCGGCATTGGTCTTGACCTGGCCGTTGAGCTCGGTCATCGAGGCGGAAATTTCCTCGAGTGCCGCGGCCTGCTCGGTGGCGCCCTGTGAGAGGCTGGAGCTGGAATCCGCGATTTCCTTCGAACCCGAGCTGACCTGTTCGGCTGCAGTCTGAATGCCTCCGACGACTTCGGCCAGCTGTTCGACCATGCGCTGCAGCGCCTTTCCGAATTCATCGTGCTCACTGGTCGGAACGATCTCGCAAGTCAGATCGCCATCGGCGATCGCCGCAGCCAAGTCCGCTTTGGTACGCAATCCCTCGGTCATCGTGTTCAGGGACCGGGCCAGTTCCCCCACTTCGTCGGTCGCATTGCTCTCGAGGCGATGGGTCAGATCTCCCATCGCGACCGCGTCGGCGACCTGTACCGCACCGACCAGGGGACGCGTAATGTTGCGCGAGATCGCGAACGCCAGACCGCCGGCCAGGGCGACAAAGAACAACAACATGATTCCGCTGATCCACTGCACGTTTCGGATTGCGGACGCGCGGGTCTCTTCGATTTCTGCCCCGATCCGTTCTTGTACGTCCACCATTCGGTCCACCGCCGCGAGCGCTTCCTGCTGATCCTGGGTGGTCACCAGCCCCCATTGCAGACCGGCCAGGTTCACGGGCGAGTAGCAGACCAGAATCCCGTTGCCGTCCGGTCGCGTCTTGCTGCCGTTGCCGGATTCACCGTCCATGATCCGGGCGACGAACTCGCCTTGTTTCGGATCACCGATCGATTGGTTCATGGAGCGCCAGTTCGAACGCAGGGAGGTTCCTCCATCGGCATCCGCACCGACCAGGAAGGAGTCGCCGGTTTCACCCAGGCCGATCCGGTCGTTGATGATATCCTCAATCTCGTCGCTGGCAACCTCCAGGATCAACTGTGCATACACGTCCCCATCCTCATTCACACAGGGGGTTCCCAGGAAGGCGGTTTGCTCGCCCCCGGCGGGCGTATAGGGAGAGTAGTCGACGATGCTCGTCGCCTGATTCGCGTTGACTGCCCGCCAGATACTTCCGAGCCCCTCGTTCCGTAGCGGGCCCTCGCCCACGTTCTGACCCAGGTCCGAGTTCTTCTGGTAGGAATACAGGACATGGCCGTGCGCTGCGCACACCAGAAAGAGCTCGCCATAGGTCTTGCCCTTCATGAAGTCGCCGAAAAAGGCTTGGGCATCGCTGTCGAGGGAGGCGTAGCTGTCGCTGGTGACATCCAGCGTGTTCTGTTCGGTCAGTCCCCCGAAATCGTGATAAAACTTCAGACCTTCGAAGATTTCGGCCGTTCGTGCCGAGTGCGAGAGATACTCCGCATCCTTGCGCATACCGGCGACGATCTCTTCCAGCGCCTGGACCTTGCGATCGTGGACGACGCCCAGTTTCTCCAGGGAAGCATCCGTCAGTGCGGACGAAGCCTGCTCGACCGCAACATCGATTCCGTCCACGGTCGCTGCATGATTCAGCACCGCCATGGAATGCTGGAATTCATACAGAAGAGCACCCGCCAGCAGGGCCACCGGCACCAATGCCATCAAGATGTGTGACAGCGTGAGTTTACGCCCGATCTTCATTGTCAAACTCCTCGGTCATGCACGGAATGTACGGACGAGTACTTTTCATATGACAACTAGTGATCGTCTGCCTACGTGTTCACCTTAATATTTTTTACGCTATATCACGTGAGACACGCAGGGCAAGCCGGCCCAAGCGAGAGGCACGCAGCGGACGGCTGGCAGAGGAAACGGAGAGGTGAACGGGGGTATTCGGAGTCCGGGGCCGTCAGATCCCCCGGTTGGGCCGATAAGCATCCGCACCAGGGCGCAGTACGACTCCCGCCTGCGTACGCCCATCGATCAGCACTTCCAAAGGCTCATCAAAGTGCAGATGCCGCAGGAACTCGCCTTCGTCGCTGCCCGGCTGGCTGTCCAGCCATTCCCAATCGATCCGACTTCCCTCGGTTCCGGTGCTGATCGTCAGATAGCCGATCTGGAAACTCGTCAGATTCTGGAAAAAGTGCGACCCTTGGCTGGGTGTGACCTTGAAATCGTCGAGATCCGTCTCGACGATGACGCGGGCCCCCGAAATCTCGTCCCAGCGCACGGGAATACCGAGCCATCTGTCGGACGATCCCCAGCGCCCCGGGCCCACCAACAGATAGGGAATCCCCTCCTGGACGAAGCGGTGGTTCAAGCGCCCGATTTCCACCGCGATATCCTGGGTACGTGAACGGTCGAACCGGTCTCGTGGCACGTATAAAATGTCGCGAATCTCATCGTAGACCCCATTGCCGAGGGCCAGTCCGGTGGACATCACCGAGGCTTCGCTCTGCAGCGCTTCCGGCGGAATGTCCGGCGCTTCGTACCCCGCAGCAAGGGGGCGGATCTGCAGGAAACCGAATTGATGGGGCACCAGCCGACCGTCGCCCAGCACCACCGCGAATTCGATCTCCACTTCGGCGCTCATCGTGCGCCGCCCCAGTTCGAGCAGCAATTCGAGAATCGGTGCCAGCGGGAAAAGATCGGACTTCAGGATGTGCGCGAAGGATACCAGTCGTACACCCTTTCGGTGGATGCCGTCATAGACCGCGTCGTTCTCCGGCGAATACACCGACCCCACCGCCTCGAGTGTCCCGTGACGCTCGGCATCGGCAAGTTCCAATTGCGCAAGATTGAAACCGTCATCCGCACGCGGGTAGCGCTCGGGATCGCGAACATCCATCGCACAGAACATTCGTTGGCTGTTGTTCAGCCAATCCTTGACCGTACCGAATTGCCGAAGCACCCCCGGTTGAGCCGGGCTGAACCGAAGCGTTTTGCCGCCCTCGACGATGGTCCTGCCCAGACCGAGCGCCACCGCGGCAACGCCATCCTCGGGCTTACCGCCCTCCCCGGGATAGAAATTCGAGGAATGCGCTACCCCCGAGAAGTGCGGGTAGTCGAAACCCTCGTAGCGTCGGCCGACCATCTGTTGAATGACGACCGCCATCTTCTCCTCTTCGATCCGGTTGCTGGTCGCCTCGATATAGCCCTTGGCCGCGCGGCTGTAGGCCGAGGCGTAGACCAGCTTGATCGCATCGCAGAGCTGATCCAGGCGCACCCCCAGGTCCGGATGGGAATTGGGCAGCATGTAGGTGGAGTAGACCCCCGCGAAGGGTTGGAATTGGCTGTCTTCCAGTAGACTGGAGGAACGCACCGCCAATGGATAGCGAACCAGGTCCAGGAATGCGCGCAGGTCGTCGTAGAACTCCGGCGGCAGCTTCGCCTCCAGGAACAGTTCGGTGACCTTTTCGTCCTCGATATCACCCAGTACCTGCTCCCGCAGATCGCCCTGGCCGACGAATCGATCGAAGACATCCGTCCCGACGACGGCGGTCGGAGGAACGCGGATCTCCACGCCTGCAAAGCGATCCGTCACGCTGTAGCGGTGCAGGATCGAATTCATGAAGGCCAGACCGCGGCCCTTGCCCCCCAGCGAGCCCTGCCCGATCCGCACGAAGGCACTGCTGTTGTCAAACTGCTGCCGTGAAAAATCGGCGACGATGCCCAGTTGGCTCTCGGTCCGGAAACGGTTGATCGCCATCACCAGGTATTCGCGCAACTCTTCCAGATCGCTGAACTCGGTTACCTTGCGCGGCCGCAATCGCGATGCCAATTCGAATTCCGTGCGGGCGCGCAGCCAATTCGAAAAATGATCGTGACTGGCGTGATGGCTGATCGACTCCACCGGCACCGAACGCAGCAACTTCACCAGTGACTTCAGGTCAGGTGCCCGTCCGAGTTCCTCGCCTGCGGCATTGCGAAAAACGAAGTCTCCAAATCCGAAATTTTCGAGCATGAAGAGGCGCAGTTCGCGCAACAGCTTGCGGGAATGCTTGTGAATGAAGCCGGCGCCGATCGCATGCGCCGTCCCGGCGAGATCCCGGTTCGTGGACTGCAGTACCGTCGGTGTATGGGGATCGACGTATTTGACGCGGCGAATAAACTCGACACCCGCGTCCCGTCGCTCGACGCCCTTCCAGGGAAACTTGCCGTCACTGATCACCCCCAGCAGCGAGTCCTGGTACAAACGGTACAGTTCCCACGCTTCTTCGAACGTCGTGGCCAGCAGGATTTTCGGCCGCGCGCGCAAACGCAGGAGTCGGTGGCTGAGATTGATCCCCTCGACCATCAGCGATTGCGTCTGCTCGAGCACTTCGGTGTAGAGCATCGGCAGGTACGAGGAATAGAACCGGATCGAATCCTCGATCAGCAGGATACAGCGCACATCGCCATATCGGGTATCGTGCGCAACGTTCAGAACGTCCTCGGCATGCTTGATGATCGCCAGCAGCAGCCGATTGTCGCCGGTCCACAGGAAGTAGCGATCGATACAACAGTCCGTGTCCATCGAACGGATATGGGCCAATTCGCGCGGGTTGAACGAGAGATTGAACACCTGCAGATCCGGGGAGCCTTGCTTGATCTGTGTCGCCAGCTCGGTCGCCAGCATGTCACCCAGGCGGGTCATCGTGATGACCAGGTCGAAGCGTCGCAGATCCATCAACTGAAGGGCTTCTTCGCCCGTCGAGGCGCGAGTCACATGCGGTGGAAAACTGAGATTCAGGTCCCGGTACTCGTTCAGCAGGAGCTCGGTCAGGCGACCGCCCTCCTCCAGAGTGAAGGCATCATACATGCTTGCGACCAGGAGGATCTCCTGGACACGGTGGGGCATCAGGTGGCCGAAGCCGCTGAAGCGTCCATCGCCGTCGACCGGCACGAAATTTTCGCTACTTTCAGTCATACGCCGAAGGCTAATTCATCCCGAAGGGCGCCGCCAGACAAATCCTTCCGAGCCAGCAGAAGCCCCGCTCATCCCATGACGAGCGGGGCTTCTATTTCACGGCCAACGGACAGAACTAGGCGTGGAACTCCACTCCCTGGGCCAGGTGCACTTCGCCGCCCCAGTTGATGGTGTTCGTCTGCCGGCGCATGTACAGCTTCCAGGCGTCGGAGCCGGACTCGCGACCACCGCCGGTTTCCTTCTCCCCGCCGAAGGCTCCGCCGATTTCCGCACCGGAGGTGCCGATGTTGATGTTGGCGATGCCGCAGTCGGAACCGAGGTAGCTGAGGAATGCCTCACCCTCGTTCACGCTGTCGGTGTAGATAGCCGAGCTCAGTCCCTGCGGCACGTCGTTGTGCAGCTTGAAGGCCTGCTCGATCTTCTTGTACTTCATCACATACAGGATCGGCGCGAAGGTTTCGCTCTGGACGATCGCAGCCTTGTTGTCGATCTCGATGATCGTCGGTTGCACGAAGGTCGCCGCGCCGAAAGGCTTCAGAACCTTGCCGCCGCAAAGCACCTTCCCGCCCTGCTCCCTGGCCGCAGCGATGGCGTTCTCGTAATCCTTCACGGCGCCCTCGTCGATCAGCGGTCCCATCAGGGTCTTGCTGTCCAGGGGATCCCCGATCGCAACCTTCTTGTAGTTGGCGATCATCTTCTTGAGGAACTTGTCGTACACCGTCTCCTGGATGATCAGGCGGCGGGTCGAGGTGCAGCGCTGGCCGGCGGTACCGACGGCACCGAAGAAAGCGCTGGCCAGAGCGCCCGTCAGGTCGGCCTTCTCGCTGATAATGACGGCGTTATTGCCGCCCAGCTCCAGAATGGTACGCCCCAGACGTGCGCCGACAACTCCGCCGATACGCTGTCCCATGCGGGTCGAACCGGTCGCCGAAACCATGGGGATGTGCTTGTCGTTGATCAGGCGCTCGCCGATGGTCGAACCGCGGCCGATCGTCACGTTGGAAATTGCGCCCGGCACGTCGTTCTTCGCGAAGACCTCGTTGACGATATTCTGACAGGCGATCGCACACAGCGGCGTCTTGCTCGAAGGTTTCCACAACGCCGAGTCACCGCAAACCCAGGCCAAAGCGGTATTCCAGGCCCACACGGCGACCGGGAAATTGAAGGCGCTGATGACGCCGATGACGCCCAACGGGTGCCACTGCTCCATCATGCGATGCTTCGGGCGCTCGCTCTGCAGCGTCGGTCCGGACAGGTTGCGGCTCAGCCCCACGGCGAAGTCGCAGATATCGATCATCTCCTGGACCTCGCCCAGTCCTTCGGTGTAGATCTTGCCCATCTCGAGGCTGACCAGGGCACCCAGCATTTCCTTCTTCTGGCGCAGGGCCTCGCCCACCTGGCGGACAATTTCGCCGCGTTGGGGAGCGGGAAGCCCGCGCCAGACGAGGAACGCCTTGCGGGCTTCGCGCATGACTTTGTCGTAGTCCCTGGAACTGGCCTGCTCAATACGAGCCAGGACCTCGCCGTTGGTCGGGTTGAAGGACGTGATGTAGTCCTTGCTGTCGGCGAACCACTCGCCGCCGCAGTTGGCACCCTTCATCTTCGCTTTCAGGCCCAGGGCCCGGAAAATCGCGGCCTTCGTGATCTTGGTTTTCTTGGCCATGACTGGCTATCCTCCAACAGGTTGAGGGCTACGAGCGGCACGATGGTGATCGCGTCCGCTAGTAGGCCGTTTTCTCTTCCTTACATTCGATATTCATCTCGGACAGTTCATCCAGAACCGGGTTGTAGATTTCCGGATAGACCGGTCGCAGCACTCCCCGTTGGGGAATCTTCCCATCCAGAATGAGCTTGGCTGCGATGGCCGCCGGCAGCGATACGGTGCGGGACATCGAGCTGTCCCCATACCGCACGCCGAAGTCCACCAGGGTCGAGGTCAATCGCTCGTAGTGGTTGTCGGCCTCGAACCATGCCTTGAATTCGTGGTAGAGCACGACCATATCCCGCTCGCCCGGTCGGTAGGCCAACTTCTCTTCCATGATTTCCCCGAGGAAATCCAGGGGTGAGATCCGGTCCGCCCCCACCGGCCGTCGCGAGAAGAGACCCAGCCAGTGCAGATTCCAGGGCGGTAGGCAATCGGGCGGGATTCCCATCCGAGCCGCCGCGGCCACTCTCAGGTCCTCGTCCCTGGCACAGCCCAGCAGGTCGCGCATGTACCCGGCGCACGACATGCCCTTGCTGTCACGGGGTTCGGTATCGAGCATTCCGAGCATGCCAAAGTTGTAGAGGGTATCGCACCAGCCCACGTAGCGAAGAGTACCGCGGTACAGGGAGCGGATCTCGTCACCGAGTTGATAGATATCCCGGTACATCAGCGAGTCGCGATTGGGGTACGCCTCGAAATCCCCGGCTCCTGGCACCGTAAGAATGTTCATATCCCGGAATAGACGTTCGGGCGCTACCTCGACGATATGATTGTCCCGCCAATAGCGTGCTCCGTTGCGACTGGCCATCAGGACGCCGCGCGGTGCCCAGGAAAACTTGTATCCGAAAGGGTTGTCGTTGGCTTCCGGGGCCGGCAGTCCACCACAAAAAGATCGGAAATGACGGACCTTGCCGCCCCGCTCGTGTACATCGTCGATGATCCGCATGGCCGACATGTGGTCGATGCCCGGGTCCAGGCCGATCTCGTTCAGGAAGATCAGTCCCTTGGCCTCGGCGTCCTCGTGCAACGCCTGCATCTCGGGCGAGACATAGGAAGCGGTAATCAGATTCTTCTCTTGTTCCAGACAATGGCGCGCCACCACCGGATGAAAGGTATAGGGAACCAGGCTGATCGTCAGATCATGCGCCGCAATCAGGCTCGACAGTTCCTTCTCATCGGCCAGGTCCAGCGCGCGCGCTACACCGTTGGGGTCACCTCCGACCAGCTTCACGGCATCCTCGAGCACCAGACTGGTGACTGTCAGGGCGTATTCGCGCTCCAGCAGGTAGCGAATCAACGGGCCGGCCACCATGCCCGCGCCCAGAACCAGAACCTTCTTCATCCCAACCTCCAATTCACACGGTACGGTCCGAATCTACGGCACACCGGGCTTTCGCCCTCATTTTTTCCCGCTCTCGTCCAGGTGCTCCTGCAGGTAGCGGTAGTCCGGCGCCAGCTGTCCCTGATGGGTGACAACGGCATTCTTCAGGTACCTCGGCAGATTCAGGCTCGAGAAATCGACATCGAAATCGACATCGACCAGGTCGGGCAACATTCCTTTCAGAACGCCGCTGAAATGCGTCGACGATTCTATCGGAATCTCGCAGGGCAGGTTGTCTACCGACATGATCACCGGTCCGACGCCCTCCACTCCGTCCACCGCCTCGCCGGTTTCCGGATCATAGACGAAACACGGATTGTCCGGCTGCGGGGCCTTGAGAGTGACCTCGATGCCGCCGCCGATATCGCAACTGATGTCGCCGATGACTTGCAACCGCGGTTGCACACCCCGGGTGTAGTTCTCTTTCACCCAATCCGCAGTCACCAACCGCGGGTACATTTCGTCCCAGTAGATCGCGTTGACCAGCAGATCCAGATGGGGCAGGTATCGCTTGAAAATCCCGCGATAGTTCTCCGGCCGCTGATAGTAGTCGCGCAGAACGAACTGCGCATGCGCGGAACGCGGCTCGACCATGTGCTCCTCGCGGAAAACAACCAGCAGAATCGGACCGGTCTCCTCGACGGGTGCATCCGCCATCGAAGGCAATTGGTCGACTTCGATCTCCCGGACCGGCAAGCAATCGAGAATCTCGCGGCAGCCCTGGTAGACATTGCCGTAGCCGGAAACGCCAATCACCAACGGGGTCGTGCGCCCGCCGATACCCTCGGCCTCGATCCGGCGGCCGATTTCGCGCAGGTGGACCTTCGCTGCATCCAGGTTCCCGTATTCGTGAGCCGCCTTGATCTCGGCCAGTGGAGTCGAGCGGTCCTGGGCCGCATAGCGGCGGCCGGCGCAATGGAGAGTATCGATCATTCCGGCGAAGCCGGCGTGAAGGCTGAAAAAGATCAGCCGCCGGCCGTTCGCATCGCAGATTTTTTCGTAGTCGATCAGGGTCGCTTTCCGGTCCAGCAGACATTGCAGCAGGGGCATGTTGTAGTCCTGCCCCTTGATCGTGTGCGAGAAAAAGAAGTAGGCCTTCTTTTCCTGCAGCAGATCCATGGGGATCTCCTTGACCGCCAGGACGACGTCGGCCCCGGACAGATCTTCCTCGACCTGCAAACCTGCTTGCCTGAAATCGCCATCGGCAAAGGCACGAACCGGCGAGGGTTGGACGATGAACTCCAGGTCGTGGTCATGCTGGAGTTGCTGCAGATCGGCGGGAATCAGGGGAACCCGTCGTTCCCACTCGTTCTTGTCTTCCCGGCGAATTCCGATGACCATACCCATGTTGCGACCTGCCGGAGTGAGTGGTGAAGGGGGCTGTCCGCGACGCCTACGGTTCGAGTCGTCGTTTCGACGAGACACCGCTGCGCAATAAGCTAGATGGACCGGCGAGGCGAGTCAAGTTCATGCCGACAGGAGATTTCGGCCGCCGTTCGGGAGCGAAAAACAGGAACGATTCGCTGCCAGAAATCCATTGCAATTCGGAATCGGGAAGGGGACAATCACCAATCAAAGTTCATGGTCGAGGCTTGGACATCGCCAAAGCACGGAGGAAATCGACATGGCCGCCAATGCGTACGCAGCGCCGATCAAGCAGGCGCTCCAGTTCTTCAGCCGTACGTGCAGCGTCTTCACGGAAGAAGACTCCGGATACACACCGGATCCGGGTCAATTCTCCGTGGCCCAGCACGTCGCACATGTAGCGCACACCATCGACTGGTTCATCGAGGGCGCATTTCGCCCCGAGGGTTTCGACATGGACTTCGGTGCGCAGCAGGTCGAGATCCGGAAATACAATTCACTGAAGGCCGCCTTCACCTCCTTGGCAACGGCCGTCGATCATGCCGCCGAGGTGCTGGAATCGAAGACGTCCGAGGAGATGCTCGAACCGTTGCCGGCCGGCCCGATCATGTCCGGGGAACCGCGTGCCGCGATCGTGGGTGCGATCATTGAACATACCGCTCACCACCGGGGCTCCCTGGCAGTGTATGCCCGCTTGATCGGCTATGCGCCGCCGATGCCCTACAGCGACTGACGCGGGTACCATCACGAACGGAACCGCCCGCCGGGATACCCGGCGGGCTTTTCGTTCTGCCGATGCGAACTCAGTTGCCGGTGCCCAGCGCAAAGCGCAGACCGTCGGCCAATCCATTGCGCCAGTTCACCCAGTTGTGACCCGCGGCGCGAATCACCAATTCGACATCGTGGTCCCGTTCGGCCAACGCATCACGCAGCCTTTCGTTGCAACCGAGCAGCCATTCCAACGATCCGCACTGCAGGTGCCACCGGATCGGCCGGGGTTCGTTCGTCAGGACGGTATCGCGAAAAGACTCGCCCCCGGCATAGGGATTGGTCCGGTCCATGTCCTCGGAGAACAGATAGGCCGCCGATTGCGCTACCACGCTCTGGAAAAGATCCGGTCGCTCCCAGGCCAGCATCGATGCGAGCAGGCCGCCCAGACTGGCGCCCCAGGAAATCCGTTTCCCGTTGCAACGAGCGCGCTCCTCGGCAAAGGGCAGGGCCTCCTGCAGGAGAAACGCCCGGAAGTCGGGATTGAACGCATACTCCGCCGTACGCTCGATCGGGGGGATGAAGACCAGGTGTGCCGGTTCGATCCCGCCCTCGGCATGGAGCCGGTCGAAGACCTGCGCCACCTTGCCCCAGCCATAGTAGGCCTTGCCGTCCTGATACAGCACCACCGGCAAGGCGGCGTCGGCCAGCCCGGGCGGCGAGTAGATCATCAGGCGCCGCTTCTGTTCCAGGATGCTCGACGGCAGGTCCAGACTCAGCACGCGGCCACGCGGACGTACCGCTCCGACCAACGAATAGGGATCAGGTCGGTAGTCGGGACCGGTCAGATGGCTGGCGTGCGGCCACCACGGATTCAGGCCGGGGTTGTGGTTGTCCGGATCGGGTTGCAGATCACCGGCCGCGTCACGCCAGGCGTATTCGAAATAGACATCATCCGGCAGATCGAAGGGACGCATCTCGGAAACCGGCAAGGGGGCTTTGCGCCAGTCGCCCAGATCACTGTACAAATGGGTCGCCCAGGCGGGCGCGCGCAGGTCGACTCGCATCAGGTCTTCAAATCGCGACCGGTCTTGGCGCGCAAGGTCTCTACCTTGCTGTCGATCCGACCGCAATGTCCCGGGCGCTCATCGATCTTGATCTGACAGGCGATGCGGGCACAGTCCTCGGCCATACGATCGCGGCAGGCCTTCACCACGGCCATCACCTCGTCCCACTCGCCTTCGAGAGTCGTTCCCATCGGCCCCAGTTTGTAGGGCAGGCCACTCTCGTCGATGATCTCCAAATTGCGTTTCACGTAGTCGCTGACGCTCTCTCCCTTGTCCGTCGGGTAGAGCGAAAATTCCAACAGGACCATATGCATCTCTCTTCCGGATCCGGCTTCCCGGGGTTGTGCCGACACCGGACGTCCCCCGGCGGCCGCCCTAGTCCTCGGTCAATCGTGCCTGCTTCGCCGCCTTCTTGCGCTGGTTCTCATCCAGGATCGACTTGCGCAACCGGATCGATTGAGGAGTGATCTCCACGTACTCGTCGCGATTGAGGTACTCGAGAGCCTCTTCCAACGACATCTTCAGCGCCGGGGCAATCTTCATTTTCCGATCACTTCCCGAGGCTCGCATATTCGAGAGCTGCTTCGCCTTCTGGGCGTTGACGACCAGATCATCCTCCTTGGTGTATTCGCCGATGATCTGCCCGGTGTAGAGATTCTCGCCCGGCTCGATGAAGAAGACACCTCGGTCCTGCAGACCGTCGAGCGCAAAGGCAATCGCCTTGCCCGCAGCCATCGAGATGATGGATCCGCTGGTCCGCTCGGGGATGGAGCCCTTGAAATACTCGTACTGATGGAAGCGGTGGTGCATGACGATTTCACCCGCCGTCGCGCGCAGCATCTTCGAGCGGAACCCGATCAGGCCGCGGCTGGGAATGTGGAACACCAGTTGCGTGCGCCCTTCCTTCTGCTGCATATCCATCATCTCGCCCTTGCGGGTGGCGGCGTACTCGATCACGGTACCGGCCAGATCCGCAGGCACGTCGACGTTCAGGATCTCCACTGGTTCGGCCTTCTTGCCGTTGATTTCCTTGTAGATGACCTGCGGCTGGCCGACCATGAACTCGAAACCCTCGCGGCGCATGTTCTCCATCAGGATGGACAGGTGCAGGATACCCCGACCACTGACCTTGAACGTGTCGGCACTGGCGGTATCCTCGACGCGCAGGGCGACATCCCGCTCGGCCGCCCGCATGAGGCGGTCACGAACCTGGCGGCTGGTTACGTACTTGCCTTCCTGGCCGTAGAACGGACTGTCGTTGGGAAAGAAACTCATGGTCAGAGTGGGGTCATCGACGGCGATGATCGGCAACGGCTCGGGGGCTTCGGCATCGGCCAGCGTATCGCCGATGTCCACGTTTTCCAGGCCGACCACCGCGCAGATGTCACCACACCCTACACTCTGGACCTCGCTGCGCCCCAGATTGTCGAATACGTACAGGCGCCGAGCCGTTGTCTTGACTCGGGTTCCGTCGCGCTTGATCAGCACCACCGGTTGTTTCGCCAGCAGCGAACCGCGCACGATCCGACCGATGCCGATCCGCCCCACGTAGTCGCTGTGATCCATGGCGGCGATCAGCATCTGCAGCGGCCCCTCCTGCATCTCCGGCGCCGGCACATGCTGTACGATCATGTCCAGCAGGGGTCCGAGATCCTTGCGCTCGTCGTCCAATTCGCCCACCGCCCAGCCATCCCGGCCGGCCGCATAGACACCACGGAAATCCAACTGTTCATCGCTGGCCTCGAGTTCGACGAAAAGGTTGAAAATCTCGTCCAGCACTTCGTCCGGTCGTGCCCCTTTGCGGTCGACCTTGTTGATCACGACCACCGGCTTGAGGTTCAACTGCATCGCTTTTTGCAACACGAAGCGGGTCTGGGGCATCGGTCCTTCGAAAGCGTCGACGAGCAGCAGGACTCCGTCGGCCATCTTCAGCACGCGCTCGACCTCACCACCGAAATCCGCATGTCCCGGCGTATCAATCAGATTGATGCGCGTGTCGTGATAGGTGACTGCGAAATTCTTGGAAGTGATCGTGATGCCACGCTCGCGCTCGAGGTCGCCCGAGTCCATCACCCGCTCCTGTACTTCCTGCCCCTTCCGGAATACATGGCATTGGCGAAGAATCTGGTCCACGAGGGTCGTCTTTCCATGATCGACATGTGCGATGATGGCGACATTTCTGATCTGCATGATCGGGTCCATTCGATTGCGAGTGGGAATTCAGCGACCGCGGTAGAATAGCGTCTGGAGCCGAAAGCGCCAGACTTTTGAGTTGTGCCGCCGAAAATGTGTCCACGCCAATGACCAGTTGGCCGACACAGGTCCGCGACCGATCAACAGATCCGATTTCAGGACGTCCGAGCACTCAAAGCCCGCGTCGGAACCGCTGACCTCCAGTATTCGCTCCATCGGGCCGGAAGCCGGACAAGACTCCGGAACAGGCGCCGACTCAGCACCTCCTCGGGTTTCAGTTTCCGGTTCAGCATCCCTCGCGCCATTGCAGGCGTAGGGCTCCCTCGAACCTTCTCCCGACGCCCTTTCATGTAGTTCCGCCACACCAACAGGACCGCCAACCGCTCACTGCTGCACTGCCGACGCTTCGACCAGGCGATCGTCTCCCGCTTGTGGTTCGCGCTACTGTGACGGATCAGCAGATCCAGCAGGTTCACCT
>JANTGJ010000018.1 GCA_024762975.1 Candidatus Krumholzibacteriia bacterium | reverse complement strand
CGCATAGGCCTCGGAATCAACACCGCCATAAGCTGGCCAGCCGTCCTCGATGTATTGCACTGAGGGGGGGGCCAGATAGAAGTCCATCGGGAAATCATCGGCGAACTCGAACTCCCAGGTCACGAGTACCACCGCGTCCGATTGCGGAATGGGAGATGCGATTCCCACGATGTAATCTCCCTGAGAAATGTCTTCGCTGTTGCCAAGATCGATCGACTGATCCGGCCCGCTGTTCTCAAGACGCGTGTACGAATTTTCATAGCCTGGCGGTACGGCAAGACGATAGCCCAGTTCGTATCCCCAGATACCTGCGGCCGTCGGGTTCGTGAGAATCACATACGCGTTGAACGGAACCCCGTGCGTAACGTCAATGTTCGTCATCGTTGCCGCGGTATCGAAATACACCCCGAGATGGTCGGGGACAGGATCGATGGGGTCTGCGAACGCGCTGGCTGCGCAAACCAAGCACAAAATTATGATCACTCTACTCATTGGATTGCCCCCGTTTCGAGAAATGAACCTTTCCGAATATTCATGGGCACGTGTGTGTTAGGGGGGGAGGGAATATATGTTTAGCGAGAATACTGGCATCCTTCATGAGGCCTCCGGCCGGGCTATGATTCAAATCAATGGCCCAAGGACAAGTACTCTTCAGAGCTGTCATTATGGGGTTGTCGCCAGCCTTGGTGACCATCCCGTCGCAATTGAAGTCGACACTGACGATTTCTATGAGCGTTGGCGTCGTGGCACAGGCAGTCGAGTTAACAACAACTTGAATCAATGGATTTCGGACACTGCCACAACCAAACAGGGCGCCGCCTGAGAACGTAGTCATTCCATTGGCATCCGTATTGGAATCGGCTATAAGTCCCGGATTGCAGAAGCCTAAACTGACGCGAGGAGAAGGACCAGGAACAGGATCGACGAACTCGAGACGAATATCCTCGAACGGGTAGTTTGCGATCGGGACAAGGCTGCTATCGAGTAGTTGGAGCGTGAACGGCGGATGGGATGGCAGGTCTCCATCACCGGCGGGACAGACCAGGAACTTGCCTCCGGTCGAGAATGGCGGGGGGACTGTCAGGATGCACGTCATTGCCTGGGCCGTGTTCGCAAATACCACGAGAGCCAGGCAAATCAGTATCAGTTTGCTGAGTTTGGATTTCATAGGGCGCCTTTCGCTGGTTGAAGATCAACATCGAAGGCGCAAAGTACCAGCAAGGAGCTGTTGGAATGTTCGGCTCAAGGTGTCAGCTACAAAAACGTCCTGAAACTGGTTGCTTTCGCCCATATCCTCCAACCAAACGATCATAGCACATGATCAAGGCGTAGGTGTAGCGAAATGCGCTCTTCTGCGAAAGTACCCGCCGACGTGACATGGCATAGCTTGCCCTTCGTTGTCCCCCTCGGGCATTGTATACTCGGGCTGGCGTCCAGAGAACCGGGGGAAGTCAAAATCGCCGGAACGACGCGGGCAAGCCACTGGACGAATCAAATAGAGAAGAGAGGCAAACTCCATCATGACCCCCGAGATCATCATCGTGAGCCTGATTCTTTTGGCCGCCCTGGCCTTACTGGTCAGTGAGCGGTTGCCTTACGATCTGACGGCTCTGGGGATCATGGTCGTTCTCATGGCCACGGGCATCCTGACGCCGCGGCAGGCGGTGAACGGCTTCGCCAACCCCGCGCCCCTGACGGTGGGGGCCCTGTTCATTGTGACGCGTGGGCTGATCCGCACCGGGGGCCTGCTGTTTCTGACCCGGCTCATGGCTGCGGCGACGCGGGGGCGACCCCGGCGTATTCTTTTGTTGTCGTTGCTGCTGGTGGGTATTTTGTCGGCCTTCGTCAACAACACGCCGGTGGTGGTGCTGATGCTGTCGGTCATCCTCGGGCTGAGCGGCCGCTTCGACATTTCTCCGGCTCGTTTTCTGATGCCGATCTCTTTCATTTCCATCCTGGCGGGCATGTCCACCTTGATCGGTACCTCGACCAACATCATCGTCAGCGATCTGGCGGCGGAGGCGGGGCTGGCTCCCATCGGTATGTTTGAATTGGCGAGGGTCGGGGCGCCGGCGGCCCTGCTGGGAGGCGCCTTGATCTTTCTGCTTTCGGACCGCCTCCTGCCGCGCACCCACATCCCCATCTTTCACACTGACCGCAGCGAAAGGCACCGCTACATCGCCGAAGTGGTGATTCCCGAGGGTAGCCGCCTGCTGGGCAGTGCGGCTCAGGAAGCGATTTGCCGGGACCATCCGCGGATCGAAGTGCACGAAGTCCTGCGTGAGAGCCGGGTTCTCTATCCGGAAACCGACGATTGCACCCTCACGGCGGGGGACCTGGTACTTTTGAGCGCCACGGCGGAAGAGCTTGTGGATATGCTGGGGCGCGGGTCGGTTGCTTTGCCGACCACAGGGGGTGTGGATCTTCCCGAACCCTATGACCTGGACACTCAGATCGTTGAAGCCATCGTGACACCGGAGTCGCGTCTGGTGGGTCGGCGCCTGGCGAACACCCGGTTGGGTCGGGATGAAGATCTGCATGTGCTGGGGATGCAGCGTTTGCGGACACATTACAGCGAGCAGAGGCTGGAGAGTCTGCGTTTGCATGTAGGGGACATCCTGCTGGTTCAGGGCCAGGGGCTGGGTTTGCAGCGCCTGCGGACGGACTTCGATCTCATCGTGGTCGAGGACACGGTGCCGCGCATTGTGAACCGTTCGCGGGCTCCGATGGCGTTGGGGATTTTCGTGGTGATGGTTGCGGTGGCGGCGCTGAGCCTTGTCAACATTCTGACCGCCGCCCTGGCCGCGGCGTTCCTGATGGTTGTGACCGGCTGCCTGAGCATGCACGAGGCCTACAAGGCCATCGATGTGCCGGTGTTGATGTTGATCATCGGCACCATCGCCATGGGGGCGGCCATCACCGCCAGCGGGGCGGCCGACCTCTATGCCCGCGGCTTCCTGGGGGTATTCCAGAGCCTGGGCCCTCATGCGGTGCTGGCTGCGTTCATTGTGTTGACAAGCCTGCTGTCCCATGTCTTGTCCAACAATTCCACCGCGGTTCTGCTCATACCCATCGGAATCGCCACCGCAAGCGCCATGGGGGTGGACCCGCGTCCCTTCGTGGTGGGCATCTGCTTCGGCGCGTCGGCCTGTTTCGCCACTCCGTTGGGTTACCAGACGAATCTGTTGGTGTACGGCCCCGGTGGTTATCGGTTTTCCGATTTTCTGCGGCTGGGCATGGTGCTCAATGTGGTGGTTTGGGTCATGGCTTCGCTGCTGGTGCCTCGATTCTGGCCGTTCTGATTCCTGTCGTTTTGTTCGGTTGTCCCTTCTTTATGATTCATCTGCCCCGAAGAACCTGGCAATCCACGCCAAACGCAGCTGCGACCGTCCCCAAACGCCTGGTCTCGCCATTTCAGCTACGGGTTGGAAGAATTGCGCTGCAGGATTTTGACCTGGTGTCGTAGTGCCGTATTCTCGAGGATCGGGAGCTGAACGAAGTTATCCCAGCGGCACCGCTACGATTCTCTCGGCCAGGGGAAACGCATGCTCGCCTCTTCGTCCGTGGCCAGATAAGAGCGGGGGAACCCTCCACGCAGCCACAACCTGTCCTGCTCGCGGCCGCCCGTCTCGGACAGACTCAAGCCCGGCAGGTTGTGGTAGGCGATCCGACCCGCAAGACTTTCTCCGCTCTGGCGAATCAGATCCGGCGAGGCGCTACCCAGCAGTAGAAACCGGGTACCATTGCCGGGTCGGTCCACGAGGACGCGAAGCAGGGGAAAGAGTTCGGGTTTGCGCTGAGCTTCGTCCAGCACCACCAGCCCCTGCAACGGACTCAGGGTCAACCGGGGGTCCATGAGGCGTGCCTGGTCAGCGGGATCCAGCTCAACATGGCAACCGAGTGAGGACCGCCGGCGACTATACAGAAAGAATGTTGCAGTACCCAGCCCAGGACAGTCACAAGGCGCCCATCACCTACCGATGATGCCGAGCAGGTGACGGAGGATCCCCTTTTCTTCCAGGACCACGGACGCCTCGACACCGGCGAGTCGCGATAGGGCTTCCAGTGCCTCTCGATTCTGTTCGGCCCGCGCCGCGGCCAGCCGGGACAGTTTTTCCGGCAGATCGTCATGCAACCGCAGTAGGGCTTTGAAAGCCTCGGGTCCGAATTCAAGGAGCTCCGAGCCGGTGGTCGTTGTCAGTGTCGCGCTGCGGGGCGCGCCGGTCAGCAGACTGATCTCGCCGACCACCGCGCCGGGTGCCAGATCGAATTCGGTCGCCGTCTTTCCTTCCTGGTCCACGTGGCCCCGTAAGCCTCCGGCGGCCAGGACCCAGAAGCTCTCCCCGGGTTCTCCCTGCCGACAGACGACCTCGCCCGCGGTGTAGGGTTGCCGTTGGACCAGGGGTGCAATTTGCTCCCACTCGGATCCGGTCACCAGGGCCTGTCCCTGGCTGTCGACGAACACCTTGCTACTGAGGTCGCTGGACAGCAGATCCTTCAGGGTCGCATTCGTGTCTTCCGACTCCGGCGCCAGCTTGCGCTGGTTGTAGACCACGGCCATGAAATCGTTGAGCAGCTTGTCGCTCATCGGGAAGGGGATCTCGATGCCTCGTCGCTTGAACCGGTACCAGATGTTGCGGTTGACGTGCCCGCTGATGGGAATGTCCAGCTGCAGTTCGGTGGTCCAGTACGTCAGGCGGTAGTTGATTCCGTAGTCCTGGAACTGGGTGATCAGGGCTTCCGGGGCCGGTGTGCTGCGCACCTGGGGCACGTCCCGCACGGCCTCGAGCAGAGCGGAGATCACTTCATCCGGCGCGTCGCTGTAGCTGGCGCCGACCTCGATCGTATGCCGGCGCAACGAAGAGGGTTCGTTGAAGTTGTGGATCCTGGATCCGGCGATCGTGGAGTTGGGGAAGATGTACATATGGCCGCCGAGGGTACGCACCCGCGTTTCCCGCCAATTGGTCCGGGTTACCCTGCCCGTGATCCCATCCACTTCGATCCAGATTCCGGGGCGCAGGGTACGGACCAGGTGCATGGACAAGCCGGCCAGAAGGTTGCCCAGCACGCCCTGCAGGGCGAAGCCGACCACGGCGGTGACCAGCGCGGTCGAAGCGAGAACCGGACCGATACTGATGCCGAGTCCCCAGCGCAGGCTCCACAGACCCACGGCGATCAGCAGGATTGCCCGCAGGATGTCGAGCAACAGATCGGGCAGGGGAAAGGCCTTGCCGCGGCGGCGAAATCCCAGTTGCGCGATCCCTTCCAGAAGACCGACCAGCACGACGCCGATCCAGAACATGTTCCAGGCCGTCGCGTGGGCCGGTCGCTCACCGATCCACTGCTTGCCGGCCGGCCAGTAGTTCACCGCCGACAGCAGCAGCTGTCCCATCACGAGCATCAGTCCGGGGCGCACGATGTGGGCCAGCAGATCGGCCGCCAGGGCGGAAGGCCGGGGCCCGTTGTCCTGACGCAGGCGCCGGTGCAGGGGATGCGATAGCCCGAGGGCGAGCAACCAGACACTCACCAGTACGCTGATCTCGATGGTGTAGGGAACGTAGGAAGTCATGATCGAGTTTCCTTCCGGCAGATTCAGCGGCCCAGCTCGATGGTGTCGCCCTGGCGAGCCAGAGCGGCCCCGGGGAACAGTCGGGACAGCTCCTGCTCCAGCCGGTCCAGCGTATCGTCCGTGGAATCAGGGTGGTGGTGCGTGACGAGCAGTCGTCCGACGCCGGTTTCGATCGCCGCCTCGGCGCATTGGTCGATCGAACTGTGGCCCCAGCCCGCGTGTGCGGGAAGTTCCTCCGCCGTGAACTGGCCGTCCATGACCAACAGATCGGCTGGATTCGGATGGGTGCAGAGCCGACGCAGGCCCCGGTCCTGACGCTTGGCTTCAGCGGACCATTCGGTGTCGGTGGAAAAGACGAACGATGCACCGGTGGCCGGTTCGTCCACGCGCCAGGCGAAACAGCCGCCGGGGTGGGGAACTGCGGTTCCGGTGATCTTCAGCCCACCCCAGTCGATGGGGCCGGCATCGGGCACGTGATCGGCCAGATCGACCTCGGCGCCCATGTCGGCCAGGGAGATCGGCCAGACCGGCGGCGTGGTCACCCGGTCCACGACCCGCGCCAGGTGCGCGCCGGTATGTCCGCCGGCCAGCATCCGCACCCGCCAGTCGGGGTCATACAGGGGGCTCAGGGTGGGCAACCCCATGATGTGGTCGAGGTGCAGGTGGGTCAGCAGCAGGAGCAGGTCCCGGCGGTCGGATTCCAGCAGGTGCCGGTTGATTTCCTGGATACCGCTGCCGGCGTCGATCACCAGGATCTCGCCCTGTTGGCCGGATACCAGGAGGCAGGTCGTGTGCCCGCCGTAGCGTGTATAGCCAGGAGCCGCGCGGGGAGCGGTTCCTCGAACGCCGCCGAAGAAGATGTTCATGACTTGTTCCTCATTTGCTCTTGAGTTCCCACACGCGCTTCCCGTCGTCGGACCACACCTGCCACCCGGGACCGATTTCCGACATTCGGCGGGCGACCGGATCATCGGACAATCGTGCGAACAGGTCGGCGGTCCGGTCGTCGTCGCCGGCGCGCCAGGCCGCCAGGGCCTCGGCAAAGACTTCGTAGCCCGGAGGTTCGGCCTCGCCGGGAAGTCCTGTCAGCTCGAATACCTCGACCGGCTCCTGTCGGCCGACAACCCGCAACGGACCCAGCGCCCGACACTGGAACGGACCGGCCTGGGCCAAGGTGTCCGCGCTGATCATGGTCTCGGTGCCGAAATGCTTGTTGGCCCCCTCGAGACGCGAGGCCAGATTCGCCGCATCGCCGAGCACCGAATAGTCGAAGCGCTGACGCGATCCCATGTTCCCGACGACCACCGGTCCGGTGTGCAGGCCGATCCGCGCGCGCAGTTCCCGTCCGCAACGAGCGCGGAAATCGGGACCTCGCTCGATCAGTCGCCGCTGGCAACGAACTGCGGCGCGGCAGGCGCGTGTGGCATGATCCTCCTGGCTCAGCGGAGCGTTCCAGAAGGCCATGATGGCGTCGCCCAGGTATTTGTCCAGGGTACCGCCCTCCTCCAGGATAATTTCGGTCATGTCGGAAAGATACTCGTTGAGCAGGGTGGTCAGCGCTTCCGGTTCCAGTCCCTCGGACAAGCTGGTGAACGCCACCAGATCCATGAACAGGATGCTCAGTTCGCGGCGCTCTCCGCCCAGCTTCAGGGCGTGGGGGTCGACCAGGATTCGATCGATCACCGCCGGACTCAGGTAGTGGCGGAAGGCCTGCTTGATGAAACGCTTTTGGCTGCCCTCGACGGCGTAGTTGCGGACCAGGGCGCCGAACCCGGCCAGGCTTGCGGCCGTCAGACCCGGCAGGATGGGCCACCACCAGCCCAGCGGATAGGCGGCGAAACCGGCGAGGGCGGGAACGCCGGCGGCGACCAGCGCCAAGGCCACGGTCACTCGCGTACTGGAAAAAACCGTGGCCAGAAATCCCGTCAGCAGGGCCAGCAGCACCGTACCGATCACCACCGCCGAGCCGTCGGCTGCACGCAGGAAATCTCCGCCCAGCAGGTTGTCCAGAACCGTTGCGTGGATCACCACGCCCGGGCTCACGTTACTCAAGGGCGTGGGGCGCAGGTCCATCAATCCCGGAGCGCTGAAACCGAAGAACACATTCTTGTCGCGTAGCGCTTCCGGCAAAATCGTGGGCACGGCTCCTTCGGCCAGTCGCAATTCCGATTGGATGATCGCGGCGGCTCCGTAGGTGGTGTACGCATCGTGCCCGCGATAGCGCAGCAGCGCGGTGCCCGCCGGATCAATGGCCAGGCTCTGCAACCGGGCTTTCCAGGCAGCGGCCGGCAAGTCTTCGCCCACCAGCCAGGCGGCGACGCCCAGGCTGGGAATCGATTCTCCGGCGAATGTGCGGACCATGCTCGCGCGTCGGAAAATACCGTCGGCGTCCGGGACGTCGCTGACGTTGGCCAGCATCCGGGCGTTGTCGGCCACTTCGGCGATTGGATCATCCAGTCGGCCGTCACCCTCCCCGTCGGGGACCGGCGACAGGAAGCGCGCGCCGATGAAACGGCCGTTGCGAGCCATGGCTTCGGCCAGGGCCCGGTCGTCCCACACCCCGTATCCGGACGCTTCGGTCATCAATACGTCGAAGGATACCGATCGAGCGCCGCCCCGGGTGCAGAAGTCGATCAGGGGAGCATAGACCTCGCGCGGCCAGGGCCAGGTCAGGCCGTTCTCTTTTTCGCCCCAATCGAGGCTGGGCTGGTCCAGCAGGATCAGCACGATCTCTCCGGAATGGGGGCCGGGTCCGGACAGGGCGCGGACCCGCCAGGTCCAGGTGCTGTTCTCCCAGCCGTCGAGGGCGTGGGAAAACCACAGGACCAGGGCCAGCAGGGCAGCCCCGGTCCCGATCAGCAATCCGTGCCTGCCGGCCCGTAGATCCATGTCAGTAGTTGCCCATGGCCTGGTCGAATCGGGTCTGCCGGGCTGCCGGAGCCTCTGCCGGTGCCGGCCCCTTCAGCAACGGCTCGATCGTCGATCGGCGATCCGAAGGCGACGGGTGGGTTCTGGCGAATCCGGGACCGCCCGGCTCGAGACGATGGTCCATTTCTGCCAGCATCGTATCGAGGGCGCGGGGGTCATAGCCTACGCGCCGCAGGAGGGTCACCGCCGTGGCGTCCGCCGCGATTTCCTGACTGCGGGCGTACCCGTTGACGACCAGCGTCTGGGCGATGTCGTCGATGCAGCCGGAGAATTCGTTGGCGACGTTCTGGAGCGCCTCGTTGCCCAGGTTGCGGAAACCTTCCTCCAGGCTGATGGCGGCCAGGCTGGTCCAGCGACTGGTCTTGATCGCGCGCAAGCCGTCCTGGTTCTGCACGTGACCGATCTCGTGAGCCAGCACGGCGGCCAAAGCGTCTTCGTTCGGGCAGCACGCCACCAGTCCGCGGGACACGAAGATCAGTCCTCCGGGAGCGGCGAAGGCGTTGATTTCGTCGGTGTCCAGCAGCAGGAAATGATAGCCGCCGAAAGTCGCCGGCCGGTCCGAAGCCATGGCCAGGGACTGGCCCAGCAGGTTCACATATTCGTTGGCGCCCGGGTCATCCAGCGGAGCATATGATTCCAGGACGGTCGCGCCCACGGCACGGCCGATGAAGTATTCCTGCTCCGGCGTCAGATCCTCGAATGACTTGATGGCGGCATCGCTGACGCGCCGGATGGAATCTCCTTCTTCGGGCGTGATCACTCCGGTGCCCTGTCCGATCTGGGTACCGAGCTGTGTAACGGCTGAACAACCGAGCAGGGCCAGGACAGCCGTCAGGCCGGTCGCAAGCAGGAGCGTCTGCAGGTATTTCATTGCGCACCTCCGGTCGAATCGGTGATCCCGCCGGCCTGGAGGAATTCGATCGCCTGTTCGGGACTGATCGTCACCGACTCCATCTTGTCGATCCAGGTAAAGTCGGCTTCGGGATGATCCGCGCGGTACTTGGTTTCCACTTCGTCATTGAATCCCTTGCCGGCCAGCGCCAACTCGCCGGCCGAGGCTCCGGCGTTCAGATCGTCCGATCCCGATTTCAGCTCCAGCTTCCTTGTCGTCAATGCCGAGGAGTGGATCCACCCGCTGGTGCCGGCGCCCTGGACCCGGACCCAGGCGCCGCGTGTTTCCATCACGGTCAGCCGGTCGCCGTAGGAAACGGGTGCGCCGATCTTGCCCAGGAATGATGGCTTGTCCCTGAGTTGCCCGGAGCGCACCTGCACGCTCATGATCTCGGCTCCGGCCCACGCCACCGTCGCAACGAAGAGCAACAGCAGCGGCCAGATCCGTCGCCCGACCCGGTTTTGACGCATCGCCTGCATGAAAATCCTCCCGTATTCCGAATGATGGTCCGATCCGGCAATGGTATCACCATCGAAGCATGCGAACCATGCATTTCGATCCTATTTGATTGTGATTGCAACGCCTTCCGGCTGTGCTAGGATTGATCTGTCAAATTCACCCCAGGGAGGTTCTTCGATGAGAATGCACCGGTTCACGCTTTTGATGCTGCTGGTCCTGATGGTCTTCGCTGTTCCCGCGGTCATGGCCCAGGACGAGGATCATGGAGAGACCTACGACACGACGTTGGGGCCCCTCGTGTTTCCCACGATCGAGGACTTCGCACCGGTCGGTGAGGATCCGGCCACGACGGAATCCCCGGTTGTCGACTCGAACCTGGCGATCAGCGCCTACGTGGATGTCACCGACAAGATGAAGTCCGGCGTTCTGACCCCGTCGTACAAGTTCTCGCCCGCCTTTGCGGTGAAGGCCCAGGTCCCGATCATCTGGGACCGCACCTTGAACTACTGGGGCTATGACGCCTCGGCCAGCGGCCTGGGCGATATCGTGCTGGACGGCGAGTACACGAAAACCTTCGCCTCACCAAGCACGTTGCTGCGCTTCGCGGCGAGCGTCAAATTGCCCACCGGCGATGACGAGAAGACCGTCAAGGATGACTCGGGGCTGGAGTATGCCGTGCCCCTGGGATCCGGTACCACCGACTACCTGCTACGCGGCCAGTACAGCCGCTCGACCGCCAAAACCGGCCTGCTGGCGGGCCTGATGTTCCGCAAGAATACCTCCGGGGAAACCATCCAGGACTGGGGGACGGTGAGGGCGACGACCACGCGGACGATGGGCGACGAGGTCATCGCCTCGGCATTCGGACGCTACCGGGTCGCCACCCGTTGGTGGGTCCATCTCGGCGGCGCGGTCGTCCTGACGGGAGACGGGAAGTCGGAAACCGAGTACAGCGACGACACTCCCTCGATCGACAACGGAGCGGAAATGGGCGGCACGCTGGTGGATCTATTCCCCGGAATCTCCTACAAGTTGGGCATGATCAGTCCCTACCTGGGTGTGCGGATCCCCGTGGTCACCAGTTACAACAATAATTTCCGCAAAGAAGAGCGCGATACCGCGTTCATCTTCCAGGTGAGCTACCGGCCGGGTAAATTTCTCAAGTAACGGCGGCAATCGCCGCTCGGATTCGTAGCAGGGGGTGGGTCGTCAGCGACCCGCCCCTTTGTTTTCGACGGGAGCGGATCGGCCCAGGGACTGCCATGCGAGTTGCGCCCGCCGGTGGTAGTCGGCGGCCGCTGTCGCGTTTCCCTGACGTTCGGCCAGGGATGCGAGCAGGCTCAGGTCCTCCGCTACGCCCCGGGGGTTCTGCGCCCTCTTGTCGTTTCGGAGAGCTCGCCGGGCGAGCAATCGGGCCTGATCGGGATCTCCCGATTCATCGACCAGGCGGGCCAGGGAGTAACAGTCGGCCGCGATCCCGATCCGATTCCCGAGTGCCTCGTTCAGGACCAGGGCCTGGCGGAAATGTTCTTCGGCTCCTTCGACGTCGCCGGCCATCCAGGTGGCCGACCCGAGATCGTGCCTCAGGATGGTCCGTTGCACGCTGGATTCCGGCAAGGAAAGTCGCAGTCCTCTTTCGATCCACGAGCGGGCTTCTTCCGCCCGTTGCCGATGCAACGCAACTTCGCCGAGTCCGGTCAGTGCGCGCGCCGCCTGTGTCGGGTCGCGCAGATCGGCGGCCGAGTCCAGGGCGCACCGGAAGTCGATCTCGGCTTCGTCGATCTTTCCGGCATTCAACCGGGCCCGGCCCAGAGACGAGAAGGCTCGCGCCACTCCCGAGAGATCATCGATCGAGGCGTTCAGGGCCAGCGCCTGCTCGTAGAAGGTACACGCCTTCTCGAACCGCCCGGCTCGCAGGTGCTTGTCGCCCAACGCGTGGAAGGATGAACTCCGACGAGCCGGTTCCGAATCGGCGACGGGCTCCTTGGGCAGGGATGAGCAGCCGGCCAGCGCGGTCAGCGCCAGTGCGACGGGGATCAGAAGGCGGTTTGGGATGCGTCGTCTCGCCATTCTAATTGCCCCCTTCGCGGAAGCCGCCGTCGACTACGGATTCCTCGGCCAACGGAGAGATGCCACCTCGCAACAGGGGGTTGTTCTTCAGACCCTGCATCACCTGTTCGCTTTCGGCGAGCGCGCTGGTGGTCTCCTCGATCAGAACGGAGATCTCCGGCGTCGACTCGTTCAGGAAGACCATCATCTTCTGCAGTTCATCCATGGCCTCGCGCAGGTCCTGGAAGAGTGCCCCGTCGTCCTGAAACAGGGCGGCCGCGCTGCCGTCCGGTCCCAGAAGCGTGGGAATGAGGCGCGTCGGATCGGCCAGGCGTTCGGCCAGGGACGTCAGGTTGGCCAGGATCCGGTCGATCTGTCCGGTGAGTTCATTGAAACGTCCGGCCACCTCTCCGAATTCCCGCACCGTACCGTCGGCGGCGCTCAAAAGACCGGTGCCGGGTTGATCGTCCCGGCCCATCAGGCGCTGGTCCAGCCCCACCAGGAGTTCGTCCAGGTCCGCAACCAGGGTGCCGACCTGGCCCACCAGGGGCGGCAGGGACTGGATGAGGGCGGTGATTTCGTCGTGCCCCTGGGGCCGGTCGACCTTGCCTTCGCACAGAAGCCGCCGCCCGTAGGCCGTGTCGGTCGAGGGAATCGTCGAGCCGGGCGGTAACGGTTCTTCACCGCCGAGGCCAGGATACAACAGCAGGTTCGCGCCGAAGCCCAGAGGCTGCACGGCCAGTTCGACGACCGAGTCCGTCACGATCCGGTCGGCGTATTCCGGTTGCACGGACAGCACTACACGGACACGCCCGGAGTCGTCCAGGCCCAGGCTCTTGACCCGGCCGATGGCGAATCCACGGAACTCGAGCGCGAGCCCCGGACTGAGTCCCTGGGCCGTTTCGAAAGTGCTGATGTATTCCAGGTCGGAGCGGAACCACCTCTGGCTGACTCCGACGAAGGCGACCGTGCCGACGAGAAACAGGAGGCCGATCAGGAGGAAGGTCCCGACGAGTTTGTCGTTGTGCCGCAACATCAGCTTCATCGTGTCTCCATGCCGGTTCGTGCGACCAGGATGCGTCCCTGGTCGAGGACGACGAGACGATCCGCAAGATCGATCGCGGCGTCGGAGCCGTGGCTACCGAGCACGACCGCAGCACCGCGTGTCTTCATCACCGTCAGATGTTTCAGGAGGATCTCCGCAGATCGGTCATCCATGCCGGCCAGGGGGTCATCAAGAAGGATCGCTTCGGGTTCCGGCAATGCCGCCCGCAGGAACGACAGGAACTTCTGCTCGCCCAGCGAGAGATCGACCGGGCGCTTGTTCAGATCGAGGGAAATGCCGAAGTCGTCCAGGGCGACAGCCACCCGCTGTCGCCTTGCGGCCGTGCCTTCCTGTGGGAATTTGGCCTGCAGGGGCAGGTCGAGGTTGGCGGCCAGCGACATGTTGGCCCACAGTGCAGCGTCCTGGAACATGAAGCCCGTTCGCGTCTGCAACAAAACGGTTTCCCGCTCGCCGAGGGCCCCGTAGTCGTGACCGTCATAGAATACCCCGCCGCTCGTCGGGGCGAGGAGGCCCGCGGCCGTTTTCAGCAGCACGCTCAAGCCGCTGCCGGAGTGTCCGCGGATCGCAACGATCTCGCCCGGGGCAAACCGCAGGTCGATGTCGTTCAGGATGGAGCGACCTCCCAGTTCGACTGCCACGTTTTTCAATTCGATCCGCACCGTCTACCCCAGTCGAAAGAGGATCGAGATCACCAGGTTGGCCACGACGCACAGGGTCATGCTGACGCCCAGCGACTGGATGGTCTTCTGGGGTACTTCGGTCACCGCCCGTTCCACTTGAAAACCGAAATACGTGGCGACGGTGGCCAGGATCAGTCCGAACACGACACTCTTGGCCAGTGACGACAGGACATCGCTGGCCGTCATGACCAGAACCAGACTCCCCAGGTACTGCCCGAGCGGAATCCCGTGGATCAGCGAACCGATCCAACAGGATCCGAACAGCCCGAACAGGTTGAAGTAGAGATTGAGAAAGACCATCGACACCGTGATGCCGATCAGGCGCGGGACGGCCAGGTGGCTCAGGGGATTGATCCCCGCCGCCACGTAGGCTTCGATTTCGTGGTCGACGACCATGTTCCCGATTTCGGTGGTCACCGCACTCCCGGACCGCGCCGCCAGGATCAGGGCCGTCAGCAACGGACCCAACTCGCGAGTGATCACCAGGATCAGGATCTTGTAGGTCAATTCGCCCTGGCCGAATTGGGGCAGCAGGGAAATGCCCTGGATGATCACCGCCGCACCGATCCCCAGCGAGATGACCGCCAGGATCGGCAGTGCTTCCACGCCGGTGAAATAGATCTGGGATATCAGGACCGGCGATTTGATCTTCCTGTTCCGCAACAGGCTCGCGGTATGACGGAACAGTGCGTAGGCGTAGCCGATGGCCCAGAACCATTCCTCCGCCGTCAGGCGTGCGCCACGGCCCAACCTGCTGGGCAGATCCAGACCGGGGGGTGAGATTTTCGAGGTACCGGTCGTCATGGCTACTGCGACTCTCTGTTTCCAGGTCCCGTCCGGGGCGGACGGGCACCCGATTAGAATCGGCCAACATCCTGTCGGCGTTACCTTTAATTTGCGTTTCGCCGATCAAAATTCCATCCGCCACGATTCCTCTGACGAACCCACATCATGACAATGGATTTTCATTGAGTAGAGACATCGCGGTCCCAATCTGTTATTCTTCACCCGACGGAAACTCTCGGACCGGACACAACAGGCGGAGGTATGAGAATGCGAACATCTTCTTTTCGTATTGCCCAGGGGGGGCTTTTGTCGATCGCGCTCTGCCTGGTTGTTGTCGCGGGGACAGCCTTCGGCAACGAGGCGCCGGGTGCACCAACGATCGAAATCGCGCCGAATCCCGCGACGACCGTTGACGTGTTGCACTGCGTCATCATCGATGAAGCCGTGGATCCGGAGAATGATGAATTGGTCTATCTCTACGAATGGTTCATCAATGGCGTCCAGGTGGGTTCGGAGGATCACCTCGATCACCTCTTGGCGATGAGGGGCGACGTCGTGGATCTCAGCGTGAGGGCCTCCGATGGTGTGAACCCGCCGGGTCCAGCAGGAACCGACCGGGTCATCATCGCGAACGCTCCGCCGATTCTGACCCAGATCGAAATTTCCCCGGCGAATCCCAGTGACACAGATGATCTGGTCTGCGTGATCACGACGCCGGCTTTCGACCCGGACGGCGATCCCGTCTCTCTTCGGTACGAGTGGTTCGTGAACGGGTCTTTGTCCGGGGAAACGGACGACGTGATCGACGCCAGCGAGACATCGCTGAACGATACCTGGGAATGTGTCGTCACTCCATCCGACGGAATTTCCGACGGCACCAGTGCTTCGGCGATGGTGCAGATCGGCGACGGAGGGACCTTCGTGCCATGTGACGCGGACTACAACGGTGATGGAGTGGTCAATCTCGCCGACATCAGCTTTTTCGCTGCCGACTACTATTCGGGACTCCCCCCGTCTCGCTCTGATTTCAACGGCGACGGGTCTCTCAACCTGATCGACGTGCAGCTACTCGCCACGGCAGTGGGGACTACTGGTTGCCTCTGAGGCCATGGGTCGAGAACTGCCCACGAGTCAAGAATCCGATCGGCGGGGCTCGCCCCGCCGATCGGCGTGCGTCGGCGCTTCAAGAACCGGCTGAACACAGGGTGGCTATGTTCAGGATCGAATGAAACGAAGGGCCGAATCCTACTGCATCAGCGAATCGCTGATGCGGCCATAGGGAGTGTCCCCGGCCAGGGTGTAGTGATGGCGCACGGATTGGCCGTCGGTTTCCGTTTCGAGCAGCCCCGCCTCCTGCAGGATGATGTAGGATTTGTCCGGCAACACCGTTTGATTGAGTGCGAGCCAGTGAACGGCGCCGGGCAGCCGCATGAGCGTCGCCCTTCGGTCGGCGTGCGCCAAATCGGAGATCCAGGACGGAATGCTACGTGGCGCCACGGATAGGGATTCGTACGGCCCGAGTTCGGGTCGACGGTGGTGCAGGCGGTGCAGACAGGTATCGATGACATTCAGTGCCATGGTGATGCAGGATCGCTGTAGCAGGTGGTAGCCGATTTCACCGCCGGAGATTTCTGCGATGGGATCCTCAGGTACCAGGCTCTCATCCAGGAGCGGTTGCAGAGCCTGAATCTGGCGAGGGTCGGCCTGGGGGTAGTCTGGCTGCTCCAGTTCCAGGTGCACGGCCGGACTGTCGAGGAGATTGTTGATCGTGTGGCGGGCCAGGGAATCACCGGTGATCAGCGCGGTGTACAGGAGGTCGTCCAGGGCCTCGCCGTGACGACTGAAGTCCAATGGATAGGTAACCCAGGAACGGTTGCAGATACCATCTTCAAGAAAGCGTTGGGGACCGGCGTAACAACGCATGGTCAGGGCGTAGGTGCTGGGATCCAGGCCGGCCAGGGGCTGAAAGGATTTTCCGGGCGGGCGCCAGGCCTCGAAACTGAAAACAAGATCCCCCACATGAGGGTCGGGCCACATGGGGTCACCGTCGCGGTTGACGATCGTCGGGCGTTTGTCCTCGTGAAAACGCAACCGAAGCTGTCCGTGACCGGCGGGCGTGTCCTTGCCCAGCAGACGTTGCAGAACCAGCACCCATTCGGCGGACATCACCCCTGTGCGCGGGACTTTTGCCGTGGCCAAGACACATTTCCCCTCGACCGGATTTCCTCCCACATTGACATTGCGGACCAGAAAATAGTCCTCATCTCCGGAGTCCCCGGGCGAGCGTTGCCAATCCACAATCGCCGGGGCCATCGCCGCGGCCAGACCGTTGGGCAGTTGGTCGGTTCCGGAGCAGATGCGTAGCAGGGGGAATGGTTCGCTCAATAGATCCAATAGCTGTGACGGGTGCATGGTCATCCGTCCTTTCGAAACACACAGAAAAAATCTTACCCGAGAGCGTACGCGACACAAGCGCCCGATTTCAGTGGCGAGTACCTACCGGTAGACTATAGCGCAAGGTCGATTGTAGGGTATTAGATTCTGGGCCTACTCCAGATTGGGCGTGTCAAAGGGCCGTTTCCTCGACTAGAATCCGGCGGCATCGAATGTGCCTGGTGACACCCATGAGAGTAGAGTTGTCGAGTGTTGAGTGGACTCATAGTTGTTACCGCCATCGCTTTGGCGGGATATCTGGCCTTTTCAAAACGCCTCGCTGGATCCTTGAGCTGGAAAGCCACCGTAACGCCGTTGGCTTCGATCATGGGAAGCGGGTTTTTGGTCAGTGCGCCCTTGCTGGCTGGAATCGTAGGCAACCTGGCCTTGGTCTGCATGGGGTTGTTGCTTCTTCTGGCCTACATGGTGGGTGGCGCGGTCCGATTCAATATCCGCTATTTTGAGCCCATCGAAAATCAAGGCAAGCATCCAGCCCAAAGAATCGCGGTTCTCTCGCGCATCGTGCTGATTGGCGCCTATTTCATCTCGATCACCTACTATCTACAGTTGTTGGCGGCATTTGTACTCAATGCGATCGGCTATCAGGGCGCCGCTGCGGCGGCGAACGGTATTACGATCGGCCTGCTCTCCGTGATCTGCGGGGTGGGGATGTGGCGCGGTCTGGATGAGTTGGAGAGCCTGGAAAAATATGCCATTAGCCTGAATCTCGGTATGATTGGTGCCTTGCTGGTCGGTTTGGCTGTCTATAATCTGCGACTTGTTTCCGGCGGAGCCTGGGCCTTGCCACCCGTCTCCTCAGTAATCGATTTCCACGATCTGCGGGTCCTGTTGGGCCTGCTGATCGTGGTGCAGGGTTTCGAGACATCACGTTATCTCGGGGACGAACACCCTCCCGAACAGCGTATCGCCACCATGAGAAACGCGCAGTTGATCGCGACCGTGATCTACCTGGTGTTCATTGCGCTGGTGACGGTGTTGTTCCGGGACGGCCTGGGAGCCGACGTGACTGCGGTCATCGGTATGGCGAAACCGGTTGCCGTCATCTTGCCCATCCTGCTCTCAGTTGCCGCGATGGCAAGCCAGTTCAGTGCCGCGGTTGCCGACAGTGAAGGGGCCGGAGGCCTGATCGAAGATATCACACGCGGAAAGCTATCAGTCCGTTTCGCCTATTTGTTGATTCTTGTGGTCACCGTTGTTCTTACCTTGCAGACCAATGTCAACCAGATCATCGCCTACGCCTCGCGCGCCTTCGCCCTATATTATCTTTGCCAGTGCCTGGTTGCGTTTGTCGTCGCCTGGGGGAACAGGGGGCTGCGTCGCCGGTCGCTGCATCTGATCAATTTCGGTTTTCTGGCAATGATCTGCCTGTTGGTCTTTGCTCTGGGAGTTCCTTCCGGGTAAGCGAAGAAACGTTGTTCTGTCCGGATTGCAATCGAATCTGACGTAGGACTCTACGTTGCTGGATTGCAGGCAGGGTCGGATCCGTCGCCGCAGGGTTTCGTGACAGATTGCAGAGGTACATTTCAGGAATGCTCATTGCCATTGCCGCCACAATCGGAATCATCGCGCTGGTCATCGCCGGTGCCTTGTTCTTCCAGCCTCGAATCGCTGTCGAGCTCCTGGCCCGGGCCAATCCCGACGTCCTTTTCATGGTAAAGACAAATCGCCGCGCCGTGGCCCTGACCATCGATGATGCACCGAGTTCGGCCGTCACGCCTGCGATCCTTGAGCGCCTCCAACGCTACGGCGTCCAGGCGACTTTTTTTGTCATTGGTGATCACGCTCTCGACCATGAAGATCTGCTCCGGAAAATTGCCGTGACTGGCTCCGAATTGGGAAATCACATGCTGCACGACAGTCCGAGCATTCTCGACTCTTCCGAAAGCTTCGCTGCGAACCTGGCGCGTACCACCGAGATCATCGGGCCCGAGAACAAGCCGCACTGGTTCCGTCCCGCCTCGGGCTGGTTCACTCCAAAAATGCTCAAAGAAGCTGCCCGCCAGGGGTATCGCTGCTGTCTGGGTTCGATATTTCCCCACGACAACAAACTCAAGCACCCCCGCTTGATCGCGGATTTCATCCTACAGCGCGCCTTTCCCGGGGCCATCATCGTCCTCCATGATGGTGGACCGGAACGGCTCTATATCCTGGATGTGCTGGATCGTATTCTGCCCCGACTCATGGAACAGGGATATGAGATATTGACCGTCTCGGCACTCACCGCGACCGCTAGCGAATGAGATTGTCGCGGATATCCCCGTAGGGCGGCCCATCGGTCAGTGCATAGTGGATCCTGATGGCGTGGCCCTCCTGATGCGGCACCAGGCCGGACCGGTCCAGGATGCCCGGAATCCTGGTCGGCACCGTCTGCCGATGAGCGAAAACGTATTTCAGGACTTTCGGTGATTGCAGAAACAATCCCCGCCGGCCGTCCTTGGCTGCCGCCAACATCCAGGGTTCCAGAGGACCGATCGTCGTGTCGAGCGAGAGTCGGATCCGGTGCTCCGGTGCCACCAGTCGGGCCATGGCCACCCGGATGGTGAAAAGCGCCATCGTGGCGCACGAACGCTGCAGCGTCTGGTAGCTGAGTTCGTTCTGCGGCAGGACGGTCAGCGAGTCCTCGGCACTGGTGCCGCTCTGCAGAGCCCGCACGAGCTGGCTCGATGCAGTCGCCGCAGAGGCATCGGTCCCGGGCCCGTGTCGCGTCCAGTCATCGCCGGTGCGGGAGTAGATGCCTTCCAGAGTACGACGCGCTGTCCCGTCACCAAGAGCCAACATGACGCGCAGGAGTTCGGCATTACCGACTTCCCCGCCCGGAAGCTCCAGTGGGGTTGCATACCAGTCACGCTTTTGAAGCGTATCCTCCAGGAAGCGCTGGGGGCCGGAATAGGCACGCAGGGTCAATCCGTAGGTGGTCGGATCCAGGCCGGCAATGGCGTCAAAATCCGCACCGGGTGCCCGCCATGCCTCCCAGCTGAGAATCAGATCCTGGATGGCGGGATCACCGAACAACGGCTTGCCTGAAGGGTCCAGCAGGGTCAGTGGTGTGTCGTCGGCAAAAATGAAGCGTACCATCGCATGGGCTACGACACCGTGAATACCCAGCTTGTCCAGAGGTACGACAATGAATTCCACCCGCTGAATAGGGCCGGCCGGCACCTGGGCCGAACACAGGACGGTGGTTCCATCGATCGGGTTTCCGCCGTGATTGAGATTCAGCACCTGGTAGTGGCCATCGGCCGAGTCGGGGCTGCTGGTCGACCAGTCCACGATGACCGGCGCCATGGCTGCCGCCCAACCGCCCGGCAGCACCGCCTCGGCCGTGCGCAGCCGTAAATAGGGTGCTCGTTGCTCGGCGTAACTGAGAGCCTCGCCCGGTGATACCTGGATCCTGCCCCGCTTTGCCGGCGGCGGTTCTTCGCGGGAACAGGATGCTGTGCTGAAACCGACGACACCGACTGTCAAAAGCACCCAGAATATGCGACGGGCTATTCGTGGACTCATGGCTTCAACCTCTTCATTCCGCGCGCCGTTTCTGCCAGTGACTCCGGGATTTGTTGCTTCACGAGACGTCCGCTGAACTGCCGTAGGCCCATCTCAAAGAGGAAGGCCAGGACAAAAATGCCGAGGACGTAGAAAACGGTGAGCGGTTGGGATCGGGAAGCATGGGCGATAGCAAAACCCGCCGCGCCGAATGAACCCAGAACCGCGGCCACGATCCAGGCCGGATGGGCACCGGTCTGGTGTCGCCGGAAAAAATGCCCCGCGTGGGTGAAGCCCTGGATCAACAGCACCGCAATCGCCGCGATCGTCGTGATGTCCGACAGGTCCAGAAACAGGATCATCGGTACGATCAGGATCGCCGAAATGATCAGGCCCGTGGTGTTGTGGAATACACTGTATTCGTATACCTCGGGCAGATCTCCGTCCTTGGCCAGGGTGTAGCTGATCTGGGTGACCGCATAGAGGGTTGCATTGATTGCCGAGGCCGTGGCCAACAACGCGGTGGCCGCCATGATTTTGAAACCCCACCGGCCAAAAGCCGGTTGGGCCGCCGCCGCCAGAGCAAAATCCTTGTCCCGGATGATCTCCGCCAGGGGCAGGTTGCCGAATACCGCTACCGAGATGGCGATATAGAGTACCGTTACCAGCCCGATCGCCCAGAACATGGAGCGCAACATCGTGTGCCGCGGATCACGCATGTCCTCAACACTGTTGGTGATGACACTGAATCCCTGGAACGCGAAAAAGGTCAGGCCCAGGGCGTAGAAAATATTGATCACACCCGGCGCCCGGCCCGGAGCCAGGTTGGCTGGTTTGATGAAGAGCAGGGCTGCGATCATAAAGACCAGCAGGGCTGTCAATTTGACGACGACAATTGCATTCTCGGCCCGAGCGACCGTTGCGGCGCCCACCAGGTTCACTCCCACAAAGAACAGCAGTACCCCAACGGCGAACAGATTCGTCAGCAAAGAGCCACTGTCGGCGCTGAAGTAGGCAGCGGCGTAGGTCCCAAAGGATTTGGCGACCGCGGCCAGGGCCACCAATTGGGCAAAGTAGAAAAGAATACCCAAGGAACCCGAAAGCAGGCCTTCGCCATAGCACTGCACCAGGTATTCGATAATTCCACCCCGGCTGGGATAGCGGACGGCCAGCCGACTCAGGGAGTAACCGCACAACAGGGCGATGACACCGCCGATCAGGAAAGAGGCCGTGACCAGACTGCCGGCGATCACACCGGCTTCACCGATGACAATGAAAATTCCGGCCCCGACCATCGAACCGATTCCCAGGAGCACGGCGCTCCACAGTCCAAATGCCTTGGTGCCGCAGGCCTCTTGGTTGTTACTCACTGTTTTTCCCTGTCTGGTTCCTGCGATGTGTGCCGGATCTTTTCCACTTGAGTTCTACCATCCGGAACTTAGAGTGCAATAGCAACTACATAGATCGTCTCCTGGCTGAGCGTCAGGACTCGGAAGTCTTCAACGGGAGCGATGGTACTTGTGGACGGAGTACCCAACATCCGCCGCGAGCGGCCACGGGATGCCCGCCTTGTTGCGCTCTCCCTGGCAGCGTTGGGCATTGTCTATGGAGATATCGGCACCAGCCCACTCTATGCCATCCGCGAATGCTTTCACAGCAAGCACGGCCTGCCCGTCGACGCCGCGAATGTTCTGGGTGTGCTCTCGCTGATCACCTGGTCCCTGATCATTGTGGTTTCCTTCAAGTACCTGAGCCTGGTTCTGCGTGCCGACAATCACGGTGAAGGCGGCGTTCTGGTGTTGACCGCCCTGGTAACCGCCGGGCTGGCTGAGAGGGTGAAGAGCCGCAGTGTGCTGGTGGCGCTTGGACTGTTCGGCGCCGCTCTCCTGTATGGGGACGGAATGATCACTCCGGCCATCTCGGTACTCAGTGCAACCGAGGGCCTTCAGATCGCCCTGCCGTCCCTGACGTATCTGGCCGTCCCGCTCACGATTGTTATTCTCATTGTTCTGTTCATGTTTCAGCGCCGGGGAACCTCTACGGTGGGTGCGTTTTTTGGCCCGGTCATGATTCTCTGGTTTCTGGTGCTGGCCGCCATGGGGCTGGCCGGCATTATCAGGGATCCCGGCGTCCTGGCCGCGATCAATCCTTTGCACGGGTTCAACTTTCTGATGAGGAACCACCTTCACGGCTATCTGGTGCTGGGCGCGGTTTTTCTGACGGTCACGGGGGCCGAAGCACTGTACGCGGACTTGGGGCACTTCGGGGCCCGCCCCATTCGCTTGACCTGGTTTGTGGTCGTGCTGCCGGCTCTGCTGCTGAATTATTACGGACAAGGGGCCGTTCTTCTTGCCTCCGGTGGTGTCAGCACCCACCCGTTTTTTGCCTTGGTGCCCGGCTGGGCCCTGCTACCGCTGGTCCTGTTGGCCACCGTGGCCACCATTATCGCCTCGCAGGCGGTCATTTCGGGGGCTTTTTCCCTGGCCAGCCAATCGATCCAATTGGGCTACCTGCCCCGCATGCGTATTATCCATACCTCAGAGTCGGTCCCGGGTCAGATCTACGTGCCGGCTGTCAACTGGGGTTTGATGATCGCCGCGATTCTGCTCGTGGTCGGCTTCCGTTCCAGCAGCCGACTGGCCGCCGCGTACGGTGTCGCGGTGACCATGACCATGTTCATCACGACGCTGTTGTTGTATCGGGTGATGCGGGATCGCTGGCAGTGGAGTCGCTGGCCTGCCGTGGGCATGGTGGCATTGCTGCTGATTGTCGATTCTGCCTTCCTGGGAGCCAATTTGGCCAAGATCACCCAGGGTGCCTGGTTCCCGCTGGTCATCGGACTGAGCCTGTATGTCGTGATGCGAACCTGGCGGCAGGGGCGCCGATATCTGGTCTCCCGTTTGAATCAGCGGTCACGGCCCATCGCCGAATTCCTGAGCACGATCGCAGCGGACCCGCCCCAGCGAGTGGCGGGCAAAGCTATCTATATGGCAGGGAACCAGGCCGGCGCACCTCCAGCCCTATTGAGTATGCTCCAGCATGGCAAGATCCTACATCAGGAAGTGGCCATCCTGACGATCGTCACCGAATCGGTTCCCCGCGTCGAACGGGAGCTGAAGGTTTCAGTCCGGAATCTGGGTCAGGGGCTCTACCGGGTGAAAGCCCATTTCGGTTTTATGGAGGACCCTGTCGTGCCCTACATTCTGGCCTTGGCCGCAGAAAAGGGTCTGCCCTTCACTTTGGCGGAAACCAGTTTCTTCCTGGGTCGGGAACGTCTGCTGCCGGATCGCAAGGTGGGACTGTCCCTCTGGCGGGCAACACTCTTTGCCTTCATGTCCCGCAATGCTACCGGCGCTACTGCGTTCTACCATATTCCAGCGGAGCAGGTCCTTGAAATCGGGATCCAGGTCAAGGTCTGAGGAACCCGATCCCGTCCGGGTCCTGAATTCGACTGAGAATCGAGGCGAGCCCAGCGCAGGCATTCCCCCCGCCGTTCAAGTCCATCGCCTACCCTGCCGAAACCACTTACCGACCGAATGGTGCACGGCGATATCGAGGGAGAGGACCATGGAGCGGATACTGGGAATGATCGGGGCTGGACTGGGCAGTCTGGCCGGTTGGTGGCTCGGCGCCAAGATCGGATTCATGACTGCTTTTTTCTTGAGTACCCTGGGCACGGGGTTCGGACTATACTATGGGCGACGCTTGGCCCGACAGTGGCTGGCCTGATTCTCCGTTCTGAAATTTGGACACTCGAGATCAATCCTGGATAGTCGCTCCATGAACATCAGCAAGATGAACAGTCTACGCCGTCTGCGCTTTCGGCTCCTCCAATCCTACCACTCGGTCATGGTGCTCCTGGCGGTCCTGGTGGGACTGTTGGGTGGCCTCTGCGCCGTCGGTTTTCGCAAATTCATTCATCTGGTGCAGGTGCAGTCCTGGAGTATGCCGGCGTTCACGCTCGATGGAGTGCGTGAGCACGCCGCGTGGCAAATCGTCCTGATTCCGGCGGCCGGCGGGCTGCTGGTCGGCCTGATTACCCACTTTTTTGCCAAGGAAACCAAGGGCCACGGTGTGCCCGAGGTGATGGAAGCGGTCACCCTGCGCGGCGGCCGCATCCGGGCGCGGGTGGTCATGGCCAAGCTGGTGGCGTCGGGACTCTGTATCGGAACCGGTGGTTCGGTCGGTCGCGAGGGGCCGATCGTGCAGATCGGATCGGCTCTGGGATCGGCCATCGGGCAGTTGCTCAACCTGGGCGAACGTCGACTCCGAACCCTGGTTGCCTGTGGTGCCGCTGCCGGAATCGCGGCGACGTTCAACGCACCCATCGCCGGAGCCCTGTTTGCCGCCGAGGTCATTCTGGGGAATTTCGCGCCCACCCAGTTGACGCCCATCGTGATTTCGTCCGTGGCTGCCACCGTCGTCAGCCATCATTTCTTCGGGGATTTGCCGGCGTTCCTGATTCCCGGCTACTCCCTCGTCAGTTCCTGGGAATTTATCATCTACGCGATTCTCGGACTGGCTTCCGGCGTGGTGGCCGTTGCCTTCGTCAAGATCATGTATGCCACCGAGGACCTGTTCGAGGGACCCCTGGCCCGGATCCCCGGTGTGGCACAGGCCGTTCTGGGAGGAACCCTGATCGGTGTCCTGGCGCTGCGTTTTCCCGAGATCATGGGAGTGGGCTACGAAGCCATCGAGATGGCGCTGCATGAGGACCTGTTGCTGCCCACGTTGCTGCTGTTGGTCGTGATCAAGATCATGGCGGTCTCGATCACCATCGGTTCGGGAGGATCCGGCGGTATCTTCGCCCCGTCATTGATGATCGGCGCCATGGTCGGTGGAGCTCTCGGAATGGTCGTTCATTCGATTTGGCCGGCGACGACCGCTTCCTCCGGGGCCTATGCCCTGGTCGGGGCCGGAGCCGTGGTGGCCGCGACCACCCACGCCCCCCTGACAGCGTTCATGATCATTTTCGAGCTTTCCAACGACTACAAGATCATCCTGCCGCTGATGATCTCCTGCGTGATCGCCACGTTGCTTGCCGTCCGGATCGACAAGGCTTCCATCTACACCATGAAGCTGCTGCGCCGTGGATTGGACATCTTCAAGGGCCGGAGTCTGGATGTTCTGAGTCACTTGTGCGTCCGCGATGTCATGAGCAAGCCGAGTATCTCGACGGGTGCGGCGACGCCCCTGATCGAATTGCTGCCGCTGTTCCTGGAGAACCGGCACGGCTCCATCTTCGTGGTCGACCAGGAAGATCTGCTCCAGGGTATCATCACATTCGATGACCTGCGCCCGTTCCTGACGGCTTCCGGCACGGCGGGGAAGGCCCTGATCGCTCATGATATCATGCACGCGTCCGGATACCCGACCGTCTCTCCCGACGACAAGCTGGACCAGGTGATTCGCCGCCTGGATCGTTTCCGCTTCGAGGTGCCGGTGATCGAGGGCGGACGTCTGGTGGGAGCGGTCCTGGCCATGGATGTCGTCCAGCGCTACAACAACGAGATGTTCAAGCGGGAGACCGCCATGAGCATGGTTACCTCCCTGGACGATGCCGGCAGTGTCACTCCTCTGCCCGGGGTGTCAGGCCTGAGCATGGCGGAAATTCCGGTGCCTTCCTCGTTCATCAAACACAGCTGCGCCGATCTGGACCTTCGCAATCAGTACGGAGTGACCGTGCTGCTGATCAAGCAGCAGGGAGAAGAGGATCAGCACATTCTCAGCCGGGTTCCGAACGCGAGCTACGAGTTCGCGAGCAACGATTCCCTGCTGGTCATGGGAAGCCCGGAGAACCTGAGTCGCCTACAGGATATGATGTAGGGTGGGCGGGACCTACAGCGGTCGCCCCGGGATATGACATGGAACTGTTGGCTCCGGCCGGAACCCTCGAAAAGCTGCGTTGGGCCGCTCGCTACGGTGCCGACGCCGTCTACTTCGGCACTCATTTCGGATCGCTGCGAAGCTACGCCGGCAACTTCTCGCTGGAGGACGCCGAACAAGGGCTGCGCGAGTTGCATGCCCTCGGCAAGCAGGGTTATGTGACCCTGAACATCTACCCCTACTCCGATGAATTCGACCGTTTGCAGAAGCTGGCCGGCCAACTCGATGACGTCGGAGTCGATGCGTTGATCGTGGCCGACCTGGGCGTGTTCATGGCGCTGCGCAAGCTGGACCTGAGGGCGCGGTTGCACATCAGCACCCAGGCTCACACCACCAGTTGGCAGGCCGTGCTGGCCTATGCCGAACTGGGAGCCGAACGCGTGAACCTGGCCCGCGAGTTGACACTGCAGCAGGTCCAGGAGATCCAGCAGGCCCTGGCTGGACGCGTCGAAACCGAGGTTTTCATCCATGGAGCCGTGTGTTTCTCCCACTCCGGACGTTGCGCGATCAGCGACTACCTGACGGGGCATGGCGGCAATCGGGGCGAATGCAAACAGCCCTGCCGCTGGAAGTACAAGCTGGTGGAAGAGAAGCGTCCCGGCCAGTACATGGACTATTTCGAGGACGAACGCGGCAGCTACTTCTTCAATCCGCGGGAGTTGGCACTCTTCGAGTTCGTGCCGGCCCTGCAGGAGGCCGGCGTGGCGTCCGTGAAGCTGGAAGGGCGCATGAAGAGCATCCATTACATCGCCCAGGTGGTATCGTTCTATCGCCAGGTGCTGGACGGGCGCCGGGTGAATTGGGACGAGGGCCTGGCCCTGCTGAATCGGCTGCCCAATCGCGGCTACTCCACGGGGTTCATGAAGGGCGAGATAACTCCCGGGGACTACGCGTTCGACGCACCCAGTTCCAGTGGAGAGTCCATCTTCGTGGGGAATGTTCTGGAAGAAAAGAGCGAGGGTTGTGCCGTGCTCGAGGTGCGCAACAGGATCACCGGCGGCGACCAGTTGGAGTTGCTGACTCCGGACGGGAAGGTGGGCACCTACACGATGCCGGTATGGATGAAAACCCGCGACGGTGACTCACGCGAAGTGGTGAACAACTCCCAGTTCGTGCTGTTGGAACAGGATTTGCCGCCGTTTGCCCTGTTGCGTCGCATCGCTGCATTCTAGTTGTACCGGCCGGGTAGACCCCAGCAAGGATCGATTCATGAGAGACATCGCCTCGGCTGACGACATCCACCGGGGGACCAGAAGAAGGGCATGAGCTGCCATGCTGAAAATCGGGAAATTCAACAATCTGGCAGTCATTCGCGAAGTCGATTTCGGATTTTATCTCGACAGCGAAGACGACGAGTGGGGCGAAATCCTGTTACCCCGCAACGCGGCGCCGAAGAATACTGCGGTCTACGACAACATTGATGTCTTCATCTACTTCGATTCCGAGGATCGGATTATCGCCACCACGAAGCGGCCGCACGTTCTGGTCGGCCAGTTCAATCTGCTGCGCGTCTCTTCGGTGGAAAAAGTCGGGGCATTCATGGATTGGGGATTGCCCAAGGATCTGTTGGTACCTTTCGGCGAGCAGAAAGTCCGCCTGCAGGCGAATCGCTCCTATATCGTCCATGTCTTCATCGACGAAGGCAGCGGCCGGATTGTCGGCTCCACGCGGATCAATAAGTACATCGACAAGGTACCGGCGAAATACGACGCAGGCCAAATGGTGGAGCTACTGATCGCGCGCGAAACGGAACTGGGCTATACCGCCATCATCAACGACGCCCATTGGGGGTTCCTCTACCACAACGAGATTTTTCAGGATCTGCGCATCGGCAAGAAGACCCGGGGCTATATCAAGAAAATGCGGGACGACGGCAAGATAGATCTGTCCTTGACGGCTTCGGGATATGACAAGATCAGCGGCATCGCCGAGACGATCCTGAATCATCTTGCAAGGAACGACGGCTTCCTGCCCCTGACCGCGAAGACTTCGCCCGAGGAATTGCAGGACCGTTTCGGTGTGAGCAAGAAAAACTACAAGAAGGCGCTCGGGGCCCTGTACAGGGAGCGACGGATATCGATCGATGCAGACGGGATCAGGCTGTTGCCGTAGTTCGCACCACCTACTGGAGAACCCTGCGCAACGCGTGCGCCAGGTCGTTCCGCGAAAACGGTTTCTGGATGAAGTTGACGCCTTCGTCGAGCACACCGTGGTGGGCGATGACGTTGGCGGTGTAACCCGACATGTAGAGGCACATGATCTCCGGCCTGATCCGCCGGAGTCGTGCGATCAGATCCTGTCCACTCATCTCGGGCATGATTACATCGGTCAGCAGCAGTTGTATGTCGTCCCTGTTCGACTCCAGGATCTCAATGGCTTCGCTGGCCGATGATGTCGCCAGCACCCGGTAGCCCAGGCTCTCCAGTATCCGGGTGGTCATTTGCAGGATGGAAGGCTCGTCCTCGACCAGAAGGATACATTCCTCACCGTGCGGTTCCTGTGTGGACGTAATCTCCGTTTCCGACTCGTGCAGTTCCGAATCGACGGTGGGCAGGTAGATCTTGAACGAGGTGCCTTTGCCCACTTCGCTGTAGGCATTGATGAATCCGGAATTCTGTTTGATGATGCCGTAGACCGTGGCCAGTCCCAGCCCCGTACCCTGACCCAGGGCTTTTGTCGTGAAGTAGGGTTCGTAGAGGCGGTCCAGCACGGCAGCTTCCATCCCGCGACCGTCGTCGCTGACGGTCAACTGTGCGTACGAGCCGGGCATGAATCCGGCGTGATCGGCACAGTATTCTTCGTCGAAGGTGACCTCTCGGGTCTCGATGGTGATATGCCCGACACCGGCAATGGCATCGCGTGCGTTCACACACAAGTTGGCCAGCATCTGGTCGACCTGCGAAGGGTCGATCCTGATCGGGGCAATGTTCGCACCGGGAAGCCAGGCAAGGTTGATGTCCTCACCGATCAGGCGCCTCAGCATATTGAGGGTCGACTCCAGCGTGTCGTTCAGATCGAGAACCTTGGGATCCACGGTTTGTTTGCGCGCAAACGCGAGAAGCTGACGGGTCAACTCCGCCGATCGGTCCGCCGCTTTCCCTATTTCCATCAAATCGTCGTAGAGGGGGTCGGCGGGATTCATGTCCTGCAATGCCAACTCGTTGTGGCCCAGAATCACGCCCAGCATATTGTTGAAGTCGTGGGCCACACCTCCAGCCAGAAGCCCGATGGCTTCCATCTTCTGGGCCTGTCGCAACTGGTTTTCCAGCTCGATCTGATCCGATAGGTCGGTGCCGATGGCAAGCACTCCGGTGATCTCGCCGTGGGCATCCCGCAAGACACTGTTCCGCCACTGCATCATGCGCTCGCCTTCGGGCGCGACCAGGATCGGATTGCGGTTCGCGCTGACTTCCGGCATGTTCTTCAGGACATCGGAGAAAACGGCTGGAATCTCCTGCCGGTCCCGTTCCGGAATGAACAGTTCGAACCAGTTCCGGCCCAGGACTTCTGCCCGCTTCCGGCCGGTCAAGGTCTCCGCGTAGTCGTTGAAGCTGGTGATGCGGGCTTCGAGGTCGAGCGTCACGATCAACGCGTCGGCGGTATTGATGAGATTTTCCGAGAATTCCTTGGCTTCGCGCAAGGCGTCGACGTCGCGGATCTTCTCCGTCACATCCCGGACCGTACCCATGACGCTGCCGGCTCCCTCGGTCGAAAGAACCTTGCCGGTGACCTCCGCGATGAAGGTCGACCCGTTTTTTCGGACGAGAGTCACCAGGACGGGGACCCCCTCCTGGTTGCCTTTCGTTTTGTCGAAGGTTGCCTTGTCCTGCTTGTCGGCGGTGACATCGAATACCGTCATCTCCAGGAGCTCTTTCGCGTCCCAGCCGACCATGTCGCAAAAGGCAGGGTTGACATACGTATATCGTCCGGCGAGATCCGCGACGCTGATTCCTTCGGTCGACTGGTTGGCGAACGTCCTGAATTTTTCCTCGCTCGCGCGCAGTTCCCCGGTGACCCTCATCCGGGTGGTGATGTCCTGGAATACACAGTAGGTCTGCTGAAACTTGCCGTCGGAGCCGTACCCGATACAGCCTTCAAAGGAAATATCCAGATACCGTCCCTCTTTGTGCCGGATCCTGAATTGGACATCGTGGACATAGCCACGCGCTTTGAACGCGGGAAACTGTTCTTCGAAATGGGGGCGCCAATCGGGGTGCAGGAGGTCACCAAACCGGGTCCCGATGATCTCCTCTCTCTCGTATCCGAGAACGGAACACCAGGTTGAATTGACGTCGAGGAAACGGCCGTCTGCGTCGAGCGACTGATAGGACAACGGAGCGTTGTCATACATCGTCCTGAACTTCTTTTCACTATGCTGAACCAGCTTGAGCGTCGATTCATGACGCCGCCGATTTCGATTCAGAAACATCCACGCCAGTGCCGAAAAGGCAATCGAGAGGAACAGGAGCAGCGCTTGCAGCAACCTGAACCGGTGAATGTCCCGTTGCATCGATCGATCGAGCGAAGCGGATACCTGACTGACATGTACCAGAAGGTCATTGAACACCCGGCAGAAACGCGGGTCGAGTTCGGTCCCACCCTCCGACCGCGCCGCCCATTGTTCTTCGGCAATCGCCCGGAACTCGATCACCGAGGCGAGGACCGTCTTGACCTCGGCCCGAGTCTGCGGATCAACCAACGGCACGACGACCCCGTCGGGATCCTCGCTGCCCGAAAGCATGGCCCGGGCATACCAGGCCGAGCGATCGAGGTGTGACCGGATGCTGCTGATCTCATCGTGCCGGTCTTCGATGATGGTCTCCTCGAACTGCAGGTGAGCTGTCGCCGCTTCCAGTTCGATTTTCAGGGCTGCCGTGATCAGCGGCGGATAGCGACCGGTGATGCGCTCGGCGACCACCGACGAAAACACGATGACGAGGATGACCAGAACGGAGAGAGCGAGGATGAAGGAGGTCGGCATCTTCATCCGGTCCCTACCCGTAGTCGCTTGTTCGGTGGTGTTCGTCAATTCGATTTCCCCTCCGTTGTCAGGACTCTGGACATCCCGAAATCCAACTTTTCCATTGTGCGGGAATCCCGAGGGGGGGGCAATCCCGAACTGAAGCAGAAGGGCACTTCGAAGTCGATACAATCTGCGTACGCAGATTCGACCCGCTTGTCGGTACTCTTGCAGACAAAACTCCCACCACAGAAATATGATATAACCGGCTGAAAATGGACGAAATAGTGGAATTTCCTACTTGTGCCATTATGCGCATATGTTCATATTGGGGTGTGGCAGTTCAAATTTTTGACTTCAGGAAAACGGATTGGAAAATGTCGACCCTTCGAGGCTCCCGGGCCAGGTACCTTCTATCAGGTCTCACTGATTTCTATGTGCAGGGGTTTCGCGGAATGACCGTGGGAAGAACCCTCTGGTGGGTCATCGGAATCAAGTTGCTGGTCATTTTCGGGATCCTGAAGCTCTTCTTCTTTCCGGATTTCCTCTCTTCGAACTATTCCAACGATACCGAGCGATCCGCCCATGTGTTGGATCAGATCACCTCCGGAACCGTGTCGACCGGCCAACCCCACGAAGGGGGCTCACCATGATTGGGCACTTCGACCTGACGATGGTGAACTGGGCGCGTGCCCAGTTCGCACTGACGGCAATGTATCACTGGATTTTCGTGCCATTGACTCTGGGGCTGACCTGGATGCTGGCATTCTTTCACACCATCTACTATCGGACGGGCAGCGAGGAATGGAAGCGACTCACCCGATTCTGGATGAAACTCTTCGGCATCAACTTCGCGATCGGCGTGGCTACCGGCATCATCCTGGAGTTCGAATTCGGCACGAACTGGTCGAACTATTCCTGGATGGTCGGCGATATCTTCGGCGCCCCGTTGGCCATCGAGGGACTGTTCGCCTTTTTCATGGAAGCGACGTTCTTCGCGGTGATGTTCTTCGGATGGAACCGGGTCGGCAAACGGTTCCACCTCCTGTCGACCTGGCTGGTGGCCATCGGCAGTAATCTCTCGGCGGTCTGGATCCTGGTTGCGAATGCCTGGATGCAGCAACCCGTGGGGCAGGAATTCAATCCGGAAACGGCCCGCTTCGAGATGCAGTCCTTTGCGGATGTTGTCTTCTCTCCCGTCGCCGTTGCCAAGTTCACCCACACCACCAGTAGTTCCATGCTCCTGGCTGCCTTTTTCGTGATCGCCGTGTCCTCCTGGTTCGTGCTCAAGGGTCGCCACCTCCTCCTGGCGAGGCGCTCCATTGTGGTGGCCTCCGTCTTCGGATTCACCGCAGCTCTCTTCGTCATCTTCACTGGAGATCAATCGGCATACGAGGCCGCGCAGAATCAGCCCATGAAGCTGGCCGCGAGCGAGGGACTCTGCTTCGGCCAAAGTCGCGCGGATTTGATCGCGGTGGGGCTGATCACGCCAGGAAAAAAAGTGGGAGACGAGAAGGAATCCTGCTTCCTGAAGGTGGCGATTCCCGGCATGTTGTCGTTGCTGGCCAATCGCCGCACGGACTCGTTCGTTCCCGGCGTTCAGGACCTGCTCTACGGAAACCAGGAGCAGGGAATCGTCGGTGTGGACGAGCGCATGGACAATGGGCATTGGGCTTTGACCGCACTGTCGGAGTTCAAGGAAGCCCGCGAGTCGGGCAACGAAACTGCTGCCGCGGCGGCGCTGGAGACTTTTCAGCGATTCAAGGCGGACCTGGGCTATGGATTTCTGGAAAAACCGGAAGATGCCGTTCCGCCACTCCCGCTGACCTTCTATTCCTTTCATGTGATGGTCATGCTCGGTGGACTGTTTCCCCTGATCTGCATCCTCTTTCTGTTCCTGGCGGCCAAGGATCGCCTCGGCCGCTATCGCTGGGTGCTGTATCTGGGTACGGCATCCTATTTCCTGGCCATGGTGGCTCACTGGCTCGGGTGGGTCGTTGCCGAGGTGGGGCGCCAACCGTGGGCAATCCAGGACCTGCTGCCGGTAACGGTGGCACGATCCAACCTGACGGTCGGTACGGTCCAAACGACGTTTTTCCTGTTCTTGGCTCTATTTACCGTCTTGTTGATCGCAGAGATCAGGATCATGCTGAAGCAGATCAGCATCGGCCCGGAGGAGGATTGAAATGATCGGCAACCTGGATCAATCCGTATTGCAGCAGATCTGGTGGGTATTGTGTTCCGTGGTGGGCGCGTTATTCCTGTTCCTGAATTTCATCCATGGCGGGCAAAGCCAGTTGTGGCAGGTGGCCAGGACGGAGACCGAGAAGAAATTGGTGATCAACGCATTGGGCTTGAAGTGGGAGCTCTCGTTTACGACCCTCGTCCTTTTCGGTGGCGCTCTGTTTGCGGCTTTTCCCAAATTCTACGCGACCAGTTTCGGCGGAGCGTATTGGGTGTGGATCATCATCCTCTTTACCTTCATCGTCCAGGCCGTGAGTTATGAGTTTCGAACCAAGAAGAACAATCTGCTGGGTTCGAAAACCTATGAAGTCTTTCTGGCGATCAACGGTACACTGGGGATTCTGTTGATCGGTGCGGCGGTCGGGACGTTCTACACCGGCAGCAATTTTCAACTCAGTAGTTACAATCTGGTGACCTGGACGCATCCGTTGCGCGGACTGGAGGCGGCCTTCAGTGTCTTCAATGTATGTCTGGGGCTTTTCCTGGTGTTCCATGCCCGGACGCTGGGAGCCATGTACCTGGTCAACAGTGTGGACCTGAAGCAGGCCCCGGATCTGGCGAAACGCCTGCGGTCGAGCGCGTGGTGGAATCTGCTGATCTCACTGCCGTTCCTGATCATCGTACTGGCGTACCTGGTTTTCATGAAGGGTTACGGGTTCGATGCGAGCGGCCAGGTGCAACGGGTCGATGGAAAGTACCTGTCCAACCTGATCGCGAATCCGTTGCTGCCGATTCTGCTGGTTCTCGGTTTGGTCCTGGTTGTCAGGGGCGTTTGGGTCACGGCGCGCACGACTCGGACGCGCGGTATCTGGTGCGGAGGGCTGGGAACGGTTTTCGTGGGCCTGGTGGTCTTTCTGTTGCCGGCCTTCAACAATACCGCCTTCTATCCGTCGAGCTCGGATCTGCAATCGAGCTTGACGATCTACAATGCCTCTTCCAGCCACTTCACGCTGACGGCAATGACCTACGTGGCCCTTTTCATTCCGGTGATCCTGGCCTACATCGCGTATGTGTGGCGTGCCATGAACAAGAGGCCCATGACCCTCGGAGACGTGGACGACAAGGCGGCCTACTAGAAGGCTGCTTCTGCGAACGGAAGGAGATTGCAATGACTAACGCCATGCTCATCGGTTGGGTGATCTTGATCTGGGCGTCCTATCAGTTGTCGGTTCTGGTTCTGAAACGCCTGGAGATCCTCTAGAGGTGTCTCGGGGAGATCGACGTCGGTTATTGATAGATCGGTAGTCGGGTAGGAGAGAAATATCGGGTTTCTTTTCAACGGGTTCCATCCGTTGCAGGGAGGGCCGCCCGGTTGCCGATTGTGACCGGCAAATTATATTGGGAATCATTCGCGGAAATTTTTCTGTTCCTCCGTCCACTGTTCATCAACTTCGGTTATAATCAATCCACCACGCTGCTTTGGGTCCGCAAGACGTACCGGCGCAGCCCACCGATACGGGGGAACGACCATGTCCACGCGTACAAGAATTTCCGGGGCGCTTGCCGTCGCCGCCATCCTGCTACTGCTGGTTTCCGTTGCAGTGGCTTCCTCGCCTCCAGCGAAAAGACCCATGCATGCCGGCACTTCCGTGGTGCATGGCGGGACGATTTCCAATGCAAAGGCCGTGGGCGATACGATCGTGTTGATGGGCCCGTGGGGCAGCGGCGCCTTCGAGAACGGTCAGTTCCAAACGCCACAGGGGACTCCGGCGTGGAACGGTTGGACCAGCAGGGATCTGACCCAATCGGAAACCTCATACTGGCACGCGGACACCTTTCAACCCCTGGCCGGTGACTGGTCTGCCTGGTGTGGCGACGCCGGTTTTCCTTCCTGCGGAGTTGATGATGAGGACGGCGGGTACGGCAATTCATGGGACGAGATCCTCGAATGGCGTGGTACGGTCGCCGATCCCACAGCGCCCTGTACCGTAGATGTATCCGCTCAGGTGCAGGTACGGACCGAACCGGGTTACGACTACTGTTATGTGACCGTGGTCAAGTCGACCGCGTCCGTGGATATATGGACTCGCGACGGTATCAACCCGTCCGAATCGATCTCCTTGCAGACGAACTATATGCCGGGTTCCTACGTTGGCGAGAACGAGGACGAGGTCGCGATCCAGTTTCGCGTAACCAGTGATGCCGGTTGGTCGGACGCAGACTGTTCGTTCAGTTCCGATGGCGCTTTCCTGCTGGACGACCTGGCGATCTCCCTGGACAACGGGACCGGCTACAGCCACGACTTCGAAGACGGCACACTGGGTGAACTGGTCACGGTCTACCCGCAGGGTGTAGGCGATTTCGCGAAGATCTGGACCGGGCTGGAAACGTCTGGCGACTGCAACGAGCCCAACCGCTCGCCCCTGGTAGCTTTCATTGATGACGGCGTCGTGGTTCCGGGCACGGGCGGCACGCTGTGCATTGATCATTGCTACGGACCGGGAGGCTATATCGTCAACACGTCCGGTGGTCTGGCCGGACCCGATGAGCACATTCACAACGTTGTCGAGTCGCCGGTGATGCCCTGGCCCGGTCCCGACTACGATGGCAGCCAGTTGGAGTTCGACGTTTGGCGGGACATGACTCTGGGGGTTGATGACCCGGGAATCTTTTTCATCTGGAGCGTGCGCTGGACGAATGATCCCGACCCGGCCACCATCGAGAACGGGATCTGGACTGATCGCAACTTCGTCTACTACGGCGGACCCGACTGGCTGCGCATGGTCCAGCCGCTGGGGGACCTGATTCCCTCGCAGGCGCAGTGGGTGCAGGTCCAGTTGGGGATCGTCGAGATGGGGTACGCCTGGGGCTGGACAGGAAGCAACGGCACACCTGCGCCCTATTTCGACAACGTGCGGTTGACCGCGTTTTACGTCGAAGGACCTTCCCTGACAGCGGTGGTCAACGACTTGCCGCACGATACCTTTCCAGAGGGCGGTCAACTGGACCTGGTCAATCCGGGCAATAACAACATCCGCTTCGACTCCGGAACCGACATCTCCGCCCCCTCCGATCTGCGGAACGATCCGGGTGATTCCGTGACCCTGAGCATCGAGCCGCTACGGGAAGGCGCTACCCTGGTCGGCATGCCCCGGTTGCACTGGAACCTGAAACGCAATCCGGCCTTCGACCCCTATCGCACCAGTGGCCTGCCCGACCGTGGATCCATGGACGGGTGGCAGGTTCTCGACTCGAACGGGGTTCCCCTTCCGGTTCGCTTCGCGTTCGATCTGCCGGATACCGGTTTTCTGTTTCCAGGTGATTTCCTGTACTACTACTTCGAGGCCACCGACGACCTGGGTGGCGTCCAGTACACCTCCACCCTGCCGGCGGACACGACCGGCTTCAGCAACTTCGATGACCCGATGGCCTATCCGCCCATTTACAAATTGCACGCTCTACCCACCATGACCGAATCCTCGCCGGGCGTTTTCGAACAACCCAGGATTCTGTTCTGGGATGACGCCGGCGCCGAGGGGAATCGCGACGAATGGTATATGTCGTTCCGGAATCTCGGCCTGATCGCGGGCCTGGACTACGACATCTACTACACGAATAACCCCCGCCTGGGCTCCGGCCAGGGATTGGGTGGGCGTTCGACGGCGGAGCAGTTGGCGGGATACGACGACTTGCTCTACACGTGCGGCAAGGTCTCCCTGTATACGCTCGGCGACGGTTCCGATTTCAATGGGGACCGATCCCGGGACGTGCAGGTGCTTTCGGGCTGGCTGGAGCAGGGAGGCAAGGATTTGTTCCTGACCGGTGACGATCTGGCTGGTGACCTTGCTCGTGGTACTCCGCTGCACACCGCGTTCCTGCAGGATTGGATCGGGGTGGACCTGCTCGAAGAGGATGTACTGCCGATGATTGACCAGCAAACGGATGCCGTGGTGATGACCGAGTTCGCGAATCCCGTGTTCCTCGGTTTGGATCAGTGGCGGGCGATAGCCCGGTGCTCCGCGGTTTCAAGTCAGTACTACAGTACCATCACCACCTCGGGTGGATTGAAGCGCTATGATGGCGTCGTCTCGCGTTCCACCGCCCAGCGTCTGGCCGAGTTTACCGACCCGGCCGGTGCTCCGGGAGCGTACGCCTACAACGCAGCGACGCTGAACCTGCGTCCGGACTTCAATGCGCGAGTCATCTCCTTGCCCTACGATTTCGAGGGCGTGTGGACCGTTGCCGACGGTGCGAATGCCCCGTCGGTTCTCGCGTCCCGCACTCTGATGTTGGGGGAGATTCTGGACTACTTCGGTGCCCCGACCGGCTTCGATCCCACGCCGGTGCCCGAGGCCTCGGTCTTCGCTGCCGACCTGTATCCGAATCCCTTCAATCCGGTCACGAACATTCAGTGGAACCTGCCTCGTGCAGGTCATTTGAGTGTCCAGGTCTACGATGTGCGAGGCCGTCTGGTGCGTTCGCTCGTGGACGAACCCGTTGCTGCCGGTGCCGGTCAGGTCCAATGGGATGGGCGTGGATCCGACGGCCGGATCGAGGCTGCCGGGACGTACTTCTATCGGGTGCGATCGGGAGACCATCTGCATACGGGGAAAATGTCGCTGATCAAATGATCCGCCCGGGGCCGGGAACTCGATTCCCGGCCCCCGACGCCCTGATGCCCATGGGTTGACAATTGAACTCGTTCATTCTATGGTTGCCCCACGTCGATCGGCTCCACGGCCTGCCCGAGGAGTCGATTTTTCGGTTCCCGGCGCGTGATGCGCTGAGCCGCAACGAGTTTTGTGCTTTCGCCGATTCGGCACCCGAGTGTCGTCGATGTGGCGAGCACCATCGATTTCCTCGATCGTCGGGGAATCAGGTTCGTGATCGAATGAATCGCGAGCCCATCTGGAGCGCGGGGGGTAGAGCGGAAGAAGCCGTTCGTCCCGAGCGCTCGGTAAAGCCGGAACGCCGGCAGCTGGAGACAAGATCTTGAAGAAACTGTACGTTGGCAACCTGCCCTTCTCCGCGACCGAGGACGAGGTCACCGAATTGTTCGGTCAGTACGGCACGGTCCACTCCGTCGCCCTGATCAATGACCGCGAGACCGGTCGCCCCCGAGGCTTTGGATTCATCGAGGTCGATGACAACGACCTGTCGGGCATGATCCAGAACCTGGACGGCAAGGAAATGGGCGGCCGCGCTCTGCGCGTGAACGAGGCCCAGGACAAGCCCCGCGGTGGCGGCGGTGGCGGTGGCCGCTGGTAGGTTGACCTGTCGACCTCACCTTGGTCGATGTGCTAATGTGGCCCC
>JANTGJ010000017.1 GCA_024762975.1 Candidatus Krumholzibacteriia bacterium | reverse complement strand
CGTCAACCGCTCGGTCCGTGCTCAGGCCCCGGCCAAGGTGAACCTTCATCTCGAAGTTCTGCGCCTGCGCCACGATGGTTACCACGAGGTCGAGACCGTGCTGCAGACGGTCGAGATCTTCGACCATTTGCAGGTGACATTGATCGAGGAATACGCCGGCGGTGCTCCGAAGATCGAGCTGACGGTGGAGTCGGAACCGTCGATTCCGGACGATGAAACGAATCTGTGCTGGCGGGCTGCTGCTCATTTCTGCCAACTGACCGGACGCTCGGGCCATATCGTGATGCGGTTGGTCAAGGAGATTCCTTCCGCTGCCGGGCTGGGCGGCGGCAGCAGCGATGCCGCCGCCACCTTGGTGGCTTGCAACCGGCTGTTCGCTGCCGGTCTGGATGCGGAAGAGTTGGAGAAAATGGCCGCCGCGCTGGGGGCGGATGTCCCGTTCTTCATCCGGGGCGGGACACAGCTCGGTCGCGGAATTGGGACAAAATTGACCCCGCTACCTCCAGTTCGCACCGGCCAGTTTCTTATTGTCAAACCTGACTTGGACTTAAGCACGGCAGAAGTCTATGGAAACCTGAGAATGGGATTGACAGTCAATGCGAGCAAAGCTAATATCGGCGTAATCAGGCCGATTCTGGCACGGTTTCCGCAAAGTACGTGGCCGGGCTTCAATCGGCTTGAGGAGGCCGTCTTGCCGCAGCAGCCGTTGTTGCAACGATTGGTGATCCAGTTGAGGGATGTGGCGCCGGTTGCCATGCTTTCAGGCAGCGGCTCCGCGATAGTAGCGGTGTTTCCGGACGGTGAAGACCTCGCCAGTCTGACGGGGGATCTGATTGATTCCGGTCTGTATGTGAGAGTCGTTCAACCTTGCGCGGCTGGGGTGGAAATCAAGGATGATTGAGGGAAGCCCGGTCGTGTGGCAGGTAGGGACTCGCTACGGAGAGGGAGAACCTTGGAAATTTCAGAAATTCGCATCACGTTGCGTGATGACAACAAGCTGAAGGGGTTTGCCAGTATCACTCTCGATAATGCATTCGTTGTTCGCGGTTTGAAGATCATCGAGGGAGCCAGCGGCCTGTTCATTGCGATGCCCAGTCGCAAGCGCAAGGACGGAACGTTCCAGGATATCGCTCATCCGATCAACATGGGTACGCGGGAGTGGATGGAAAACCAGGTCATCGCTGCCTATCGGCAGGAGATCCAGCGCGTCGAGAATGGGGAAGTCCCGCCTCCGGCGAGCCCGGGAGCCTACGGCTCGTCCGGCCAGGGATCCGAGATGGAGGAGAGTTTCTGACCTCGGAGTTCTGGTTGGGGCGTCGTCAAGTGGCAAGACACATGGTTTTGGTCCATGCATTCGCAGGTTCGAATCCTGCCGCCCCAACCATTACGTCCCACTCTTGATCGTCAGCCCTGCGCGAGCTTCCGAAGCCGGGCCGCCCCCCGCCCGAAACCTGGTGATTCCGCACTCAAGCCGGCTTCCTGCCGGTTTTCGTCTGTTTTCCGTTGATTTTCCCGACGGGTCGGTTTAACCATACCTGCGAGCAGTCCCCCTCCGGCTCGAGCAAAGGAACCGATCCATGCAGAATCAGCTGGTCGTGATCGGCGGTACCGCCCACCCCGTCATCGCTGAACTCATCGCCAAGAGACTGGGTATCCCCTTGACGTCGGTCGAAGCCGGCCGATTCTCCGATGGGGAAATCCAAATCCAGATCCAGGACAACATTCGCGGAACGGACGTATTCATTGTTCAGCCCACCATGCCACCGGCTGAGAATATGCTGGAGCTGCTGCTGCTGATCGATGCCGTCCGCCGCGCCTCCTGTCGCCGGGTGACGGCCGTGATCCCCTACTTCGGCTATGCACGGCAGGATCGCAAGGATCAGCCCCGCGTACCGATCGGGGCCCGGCTGATGGCCAATCTGATCACGACCGCAGGGGCGGATCGTGTGCTGACGATCGATCTGCACGCCCCGCAGATTCAGGGCTTCTTCGATATTCCCCTGGACCATCTCTACTCGGCACCGGTCCTGCTGAAGCATTTCGCCCATCTTCCTTCGGAGAAACTGGCCGTGGTTGCGCCGGACGTCGGTTCGATCAAGATGGCCCGGGCCTTCGCCAAGCGCCTGGGCGCCAGCTTGTCCATCATCGACAAGCGGCGACCCAAGGCAAATCAGGCCGAGGTGATGAATTTCATCGGTGAAGTCGAGGACATGGATGTCGTGATCTTCGATGATATGGTCGATACGGCGGGCACGCTGACGGATGCGGCACGCGTCATCATCGAGGTCCAGGGCGCCCGGTCGGTCACCGCCTGCTGCACGCACCCGATCCTTTCGGGCAAGGCCCTGGAGCGGCTGAACGCTTCGCCGATCAAGGAAATGGTCATTTCGAATACCATTCCGTTCGATCGCTTCGACGAGTGCCCGAAGATCAAGGTGCTGGATATGTCGGAACTGCTGGCAGATGCCATCGAGCGGATCCATCATGAAAGAACCGTCAGCGAACTCTTTCTCTAGTGGATGAGATTCTGGAGCACGACGGTCGCCGGTTGCAATTGTCGCGGATGCCCCTGCGCGATGGCGAGCGTCTGCGGGCCTGGGATGCGGCGGATGAATACCTGCTGCGCAACTGGCGCGAGGAAATCGCTCCGGCGGCGCCGCCCAACGCGCGAGTGCTGCTGATCAACGACTCGTTCGGGGCGTTGGGTTGCGCACTGGCCGGGCATCGACCCACGAGCTGGAACGATTCCCACCTTTCGCGCCTCGCCCTGGAACACAACCTGGGTGTCAATGGCCTCCCGGACGATGCCGTGTCCTGGGTTCCAGCCGACCATGACCCGAACGGTCCGTTTGAACTGGTTCTGGCGCGCTTCCCCAAGTCCCTGGCCTGGTGGGATGAGTGTCTGGAACGCGTACGCCCGCGATTGGCTCCGGGGGCGGTCCTGTTGGGCGGGGGGATGATCAAGCATACGCCCAAGCGCATTTACACTTCGTTGGAGAAACGGATCGGACCCACCGTGACCTCGTTGGGGTGGAAGAAGGCGCGTCTGGCGGCCGCGCGCCTGGACCCGGAATTGGCGGTCCCCGCGACCCGACCGGCAGCCGGTTATACCGTGCCGGGATTTGATCTGACCCTCGAAAGTGCCGCGAATGCGTTCTCGCGCGGAGCGTTGGACGCGGGTGCACGGCTGCTGTTGACGACTCTGCCGCAAGGTGATGAAGCACTCGAGGCGGCCGATCTGGGCTGTGGCAATGGGGTGCTGGCCCTGGGGCTGGCACGCCGGTGTCCCCGGGCCCGGGTGTTGGGTGTGGATGAATCCTATCAGGCCATTGCCAGTGCGCTCGGCAATGCCCGTCGTGCAGGGCTGAGCGCTGTCCTGGGCGGCCCCGGTGCCCGGTTCGAGGTGGCCGATGGTCTGGAAACCTGTGCTGTCGGCAGCCTGGATCTCGTCGTCTGCAATCCGCCCTTCCATCAGGGGCGGGCCGAGGGGGATCAGGTTGCCTGGGAGATGTTCCGTCATGCGCGGCGAGCCCTGCGCCGTGGGGGGCGGCTGCTCGTGGTCGGCAATCGGCACCTGGGCTATCACTGGAAGCTGGAGCGTCTCTTCGACCGTTGCCGGACGATCTCATCGGATCGCCGGTTCGTGGTACTGGAGGCCGAGTGAGCGCTGGTCGCTCTTGACAGATCCCGGTCGAGGTGCTTTTTTGAGCAGTCCTTTTCGGGGCGGATCCGTGCGCCAGGAGTAGCTCTCCCTCGTAGACGGTCAGCGCAGTTTCGTCCATCAGGCCAAAGAGCCAGAAGGTTTCTTGTCGCGGATCGCGACGAGCCCTTTTCCCGGTCGCTGTCGCGGCCCGATTCTCAGGAGGATCCAAAATGGGTCTGATCAGTCTGGACTTTTTCAACCGGTCCACTACGGGCAAGAACGCCAATCGTCGTGCCCGTGCTGCCGGTCGTATTCCCGCCGTAATCTACGGCACGCACCGCGAGACGGCGAATATCGAGTTGGACCAGAAGGGGTTCGTCAAGATTCTGAAGGGGATTACCGGCTCCGGTGCGATCTTCCAGATTCACCAGGACGGCGAGATCGGTGAGGACGATCCGATTGCCCTGCTGAAGGAAGTCCAGTCCAATCCGGTGAATGACGAGATCCTGCATGTGGATCTGATGGAGATTCCGCGCGGCGTACCGGTTACCGTAGCGGTCAGCCTGGTGGTCGTCGGTTCGAACAATGCCGTCAAGACGGGCGAGGGTTCGGTGGCCCAGTCGCTGACCGAGGTCGAACTGAGCTGCCGTCCGAGCCAGCTGCCCGACTTCATCGAGGTCGACATCACGGATCTCGAGCTGAACGACAAGATCTTCGTGCGCGACCTGAAAACCGAGGTGGGTGAGTTCGTCACCGATCCGGAGACCCTGGTGCTGAATATCAAGCCGCCGGTCATTCTCGTCGAGGAAGAGCCTGAAGAGGGCGAAGAAGGCGTCGAGGGTGAAGAAGGAGCCGAAGGCGAATCGGCAGAAGGCGATTCCGGCGATTCCACGGAAAAAAGCGGGGAATAGCCCCTTCGGATTGCCTCGGGCACCGGTCCGGGGAGACGATACGATGCCCTCCGGCGGTAGGACCGGGGGGCATCTGCTATTCCGGGGTCCGTAGTTGGGTCTGTAGAAGGTCCCAGAGCAGGTCCGGAATGGCGCCGCGAAAGAGACTCCGATCGGCGGACGCGCAGCAGCAAGGAAGAGAATGTGAGCATCCACGAAATCCGCGTCATCGCAGGGCTGGGAAATATCGGCCGCGAGTACCAGGAGCACCGACACAATATCGGATTCACGGTCGTTCGGGAACTCGCTCGTCGTCTGGGTATGGAATTCGGCCCGGCGGATTCCGACGTGGAGGCCGCGGTCGCGGTGCGAAACGGCGCGACGGTGCATCTATTGCTCCCACAGCGCTATATGAACCGCAGCGGACAGGCCCTGGCGGCCTGGAGTCGCCGCGCAGGGATCGCTTTGACGGGAGCGACTCCACGCCAACCGGCAGTGGAAGAAACCGGAGGGGAGATCGTGCCGGAGATCGTGCCGGAACCCATCCGTCCCCTGATCGTTTGTGACGATCTTTCGCTGCCACTGGGCTCGGTGCGGTTTCGGGTCCGGGGCAGCAGTGGCGGCCAGAACGGCCTCGAATCCATCATCGATCAACTCGGTGGTGAGGTGTTTCCCCGTCTGCGGCTGGGCATCGCGCCGGGCTCCGGCGAAGTGCCGCCCCCGGAGTGGGCCGATCTGGTCCTCAGTCCCTTCGCGGAAGAGGAAAGGGAGCCGGTGCAAGCCCTGATCAAGAGGGCGGTCGATGCTCTCGAGTGCTGGCTCGAGCGCGGCACGGAGCAGACGGCTTCGCGGCACAACTTCCGGGTGCGTCCGGCGCTCGATTGACCGTTTCCCGGTTTTTCTTGCGGATTGCGGCCCGCTTCGATATATTGCCCGCTTGCTGCGATCCGCAGCCGAGGGTGTGTTGTGTCAATCCATCCACCCCGAAAAAACGAAATTCAGCCGCGAGGCTGGATATCACATCCCTACCCTGGCTGACTCCGCGTGCGGCACGAGCTGCTTGCCTCGCGGGGAATAAAGACCAGGGTCGTTCTGACCGGAGGGAGGTGTTACCAGTGAAGAAGTACGAACTCATCTTCATCTTGAAGGCCGATCAGCCCGAGGCCGAGATGGAATCCCGTGTGAACACGGTCAAGGAGATCCTGACCGGACACGAGGGAGAAATCACCCAGGAGAACCACTGGGGGGTCCGTCGTCTCGCCTATGAGATCGAGCACGAGAACAAGGGCAACTATATGTTCCTGAAGTTCCGCTCGAACGGTACGGCGGTCGCCGACTTGGACAAGCAGTTCCGCCTGGACGACCAGGTTCTGCGTCATCTGATCGTTGTCGACGAGGAGTGGGAAGAGCGCAACCGTGCCGCGCGTGCGAAGCGTGCCGCGGAAGCTCCCCGACGCGAGAGCGAAAGTGCTCCCGCCGCCGACTGACCAACGATTCGCGGTTGAATCGATCAATCCGCGACTGAACCTGTGTTGACGTTGCCGCTCCGGCGGCAGCGCGAATCTGGAAAAGGAGCATCCGATGGCGCGTAAGAACCTTCGGATCAAGAAGAAGAAGAAGAACAGGCGGCACGGCAAACCCAAGGTTTGCTTCTTCAGCCGCAACGGCCTGGTGGCCATCGATTACAAGGACGAGGAGCTTCTGCGTCGGTTCGTGACCGAGCGCGGCAAGATTGCTCCGCGGCGCAATACGGGTACGATCCCGAAGTTCCAGCGTCCGCTGGCTGTCGCGATCAAGCGTGCGCGTCATATCGCGTTGCTGCCGTTCGTCAAGGAATACTACCGCTAGCAGGGAGTATTCCGGATGGAAGGGAGCCGGCAGAGCCTGATGCGGCCGTTGGTCGTGGCGTTGGTCACCGCAGGGTTGACCTGGGGGCTGGATCGTATTCCGGCCGAGGGATCAGCCGCTACCGGTGCGCTCCCGGCGGTCATGGCGCTGCTGCTTTTCTACCCTTTCATCGTGTCCGCCCTGTGGGCCTGGGCCCTGATGACCGGCCCGCAAATTCAGTGGACCCTCGCGATTGCAGGGATCACGTCCGCCGGAATTCTGGTGCTCGTGTCACCGGAGGTCGGGTGGCAGGCGGTTGTCGATTGTTTGGCAGGGCTGGTCGCCGGGTGGGTCTTGTTGGCCCGGTGGCGTCTGGATGCCGGGTGGATCGCGGTGGTCGCCTGTCTGGCTCCGTTGCTGGTCTGGTCGATGAGCCAGTTGCCGGTGCAGGATACGCTGCAGGAAATGAGAACGCTGGCGGTGACCAACCTGGAGCAGACGCTCTGGTTGGACCTGGAAGAGCCGGAACTGAGCCGTGCCCGACAGCAGCAGGAACAGCGGATTGACCAGACGCTGAACCTCGTCGCTCGTGTCTATCCCTCGTTTCTGGCGGTGGGCATGATCGGGCAGGCAGGCCTGGTCCTGTTGCTGGGAATGTGGCTCGGGAGATGGAGTGGAGTGCGGACCCGCCTGCGGGGGGGAGCACCGTTCCTCCAGTGGCGATTGCCGTTCTACGTGGTGTGGGGTCTGGTTGCCGGACTCGGGCTGCTGCTGACGCGGGCGCCGTACCTGGCGGCAATCGGCTTGAATCTGGCGCTGGTCGCAGTGTTGTTGCTGATGGTCCAGGGGATTACCGTGCAGGCGTATTTCGTCTCGCGACTGATGTCCGGCCCGATGCAGGTGGTTTTCTGGCTGATCATGGGATTTCCCCTGTTCGCCGTTCTGGTCGCCTCCTCTCTCGTGCTGGGGCTGGCCGATCAATGGTTCGATCTGAGGCGCCGCCATCGTGAGTACGAGGCGCGCGAAGTCGAGTAAAGGTGGTTTAAGAGATGGACGTGATCCTGATGACGAGCGTGGACAACCTGGGCGAGATGGGCGAGACCGTCTCGGTCAAGCGGGGCTTCGCACGCAATTTCCTGATCCCGCAGGGCAAGGCCGTCGAGGCTTCCGAGGGCAACGCCAAGATGGTGCTCGAGCACATGAAGCTCGAAACCAAGCGCGACGATCTGCGCAAGGCGAGTGCCGAGGAACTGGCCAAGACGATGGGCGAGCTTTCCTGCACGATCTCGGTGCAGGCGGACGAGGAAGAGAAGCTCTTCGGTTCCGTCGGCCAGCGCGATATCGCGGAGGCTCTGAAGGCCGAGAACAACGAGTTCGATCACAAGCAGATCGTTCTGGAAGAGCCCATCAAGCAATTGGGCGTCTATTCGGTACCGATCAAGCTGCACGCCGAGGTCGAAGTCGTCGCCAAGGTGTGGGTCGTCAAGGCTTGAGCGGGGGCGAGATGACGCCTCCGACCGGCAACGGCTCCTGTTCGCCCGCCTCCGGCATCTGCATCATCATGGCCGGAGGCCGGGGTACGCGTTTTTGGCCCCTCAGCCGAAAAGATCGCCCCAAGCAGTTGCTGGCGCTGGCTTCGGGCCGCAGCCTGTTGCGTGAGACCTTCGACCGTCTGGTGCCGCTGGTCGGGCCCGAGCGCGTCCTGGTCATCACCAGCGGTTCGCTGGCCGAGCCGACCCGTGCCGAGCTGCCCGAACTGGATGCCGCCCAGGTGGTGAACGAGCCGGTCGGTCGCAACACCGCACCCTGCGCTGCGTTGGGGATGGCCCTCGCTGCGCGCATTGACCCCGAAGCGCCCGTGGCGCTCCTTCCTGCGGATCACTTCATTCCCGACGATGGTGTTTTTCGTGATCAGTTGGCGACCGCTTTTGCGGTGGCCGCTGCCAATCCCACAGTCCTGACTTTCGGGATCCCGCCCACTCGTCCGGAAACCGGCTACGGTTACCTGTTGACCGATGCGGAGGAGGGCACGGAGATTCGCCGTGGACTGGCCTTCGTCGAAAAGCCGGACCTGGCAACCGCCGAGCGGTATGTGCGGGGCGGGCGGCATCTGTGGAATAGCGGAATCTTCGTCTGGAATCCACGCCATTTTGCTGCCGTTGCCGGCCGGGAAATGGACGATATCGTGCAGGCCATGGCGCCGGCTGCCGCCGAATTCGGAACCGATCGCTTCGAAGCGGCGTTGCAGAGCGCCTACGCCGTCTGTCGCAGTGAATCGATTGACAATGCGGTCATGGAGAAGCTGGACGATTTCGGGGTCCTGGCCGCCGGGTACCGCTGGTCCGATCTGGGCAGCTGGGATGCGTGGGGCGAGTTGGCCGAGGGATTGCCTGCGGAGAATCGCGGACGCGGTGAGTTGCTGCCCCTCGACGCCCACGGAAATATCCTGATGGTGCCGGACAAGCTGACAGCGCTGATCGGCGTGGAGGATCTCATCGTGGTCGATGCTCCGGATGCGCTCCTGATCTGTCGCAAGGATCAGGCGCAGCGCCTGAAGGAAGTTATCGAGCGACTCGAAGCAAGTGAGCGCGGGGATCTGCTGTAGGTCTTGGCGCCGGTTGAAAACCCCGGAGGAGAATCGCAATGCTGCAGTACCGCCGTATCGTTTCCACCCTGATTCTGGGCCTGATGGCGAGTCTGCTGGTCGGATGCCAGGACGCGCAACAGGATCGGGAATTCGAATACCTGCCGGTCTATGGTGACGGGTCGAATGATATCTCGCCCGTGGTCGCCGAGGTCAACGGCGTCAAGATCACCGAATTCGATCTGCAATTGCGTTTTGATGAGCTGACGGAGAGCCGCAAGGCGAAGTTCCGGGGGCCGGAGGGGCAACGTCTGCTGCTCAAGGATATGGTGGATGATCTACTGCTGGTCCAGGGCGCGGTGGATCAGGAGCTTTACAATACCCAGGCGGTCGCCCGCACCCTGATCTCGCAACGGCGAGACGCCCTGACCCTGGCGATGAAGAATCTGTATCTGCTGAAGGGGAAAGAGCCGGAGGAAGAGGATCTGCAGGATCACTACATGGCGAACCGCAGCCGCTACAAGTCCAAGGGGCTGGTGCAGGCACGTCACATCGAACTGACCAACGAGGATGATGCCTGGAAAGCGTACAACCGCATCGCCACGGGAGAGTGGAAGGATCGTTTCGAGGTCGTCTGCAAGGAGATGTCGGTCAACGAAAAGACCAAGGCCAAGGACGGCGAACTGGGCTGGTTCAACGCGGGCGGCTACGTCGAAAATGTGGATGATTACAAGGCCTTCGCGTTGCGTGCCTATGCCTGCAGCGATGGATTGAATCGACCGTTCCGCATCGGCAATCGGTGGCACGTGGTTGAGATTCGGCGCCGCGAACCGGATCGCAACATGACGTACAACGAAGCCCGTTTGCAGGTGTTGTCCGAAGTTACCCCCGGATTCCGGAACCAGATCGTCGATGATTGGCTGGTCGATGCGCGCAAGAATGCGGAAATCACGTTCCAGGGGCCCTATGCTCCGGGTCAGGGACTCAGCCCCGACGAATTGCTGGCCAAGGCTCGGCTGCTGGCGGACCCGATGCAGAAGATGGAAGTTCTGGACATGATCTATGCCGATTTCCCCGAGAGCGACCGGGCTGATGATGCGCTGTTCCTGGCCGGCAACACGGCGCTGGACTCGTTCCACGACAAGCGCGCTGCCAGTCGATATCTGGCCCGTCTCTTGCGAGAGTATCCGGACAGCGAGCTGGTTTCGGATGCGCAGTTCCTGCTCGATAATCTTGATAACCCGGCGGCCTTGCACCCTTCCAGTATTGAAGATCTGCGCAAGTAGGGTAAGGTGGCGGAAGCGTTCCGCCTGACGGGACACGGGAAAGAACCGACGGGGCCGGCAAGATCCGGCCCTGCGGACCCGGAGGAGTCGCCATGATCCACCGCTTGCAGTATCTCGTTCCGCGCGCGACAACCGGTGTTGTCGTTGCCCTCGTCGTGTTGGCGGTAGGTCCGTTGTCTGATGCGGTCGCAGCCGACACGAACGAGTCCGAATCGACCGTGCAGGTTTCGGCACAGCTGGGCACCGAGCTCGATCGCGTCACGCGTGAGCTCGTCGATCCCGGAGATCATTTCGCCGCCGACGCGGGAACCATCTATTGCCTGACCCGAGTCCAGGGGTTGGAAGTCCCGACCACCATCACCCATGCCTGGTATCACGAAGGTGAGGCCAAGGCCCGGGTCACCTTGAAGGTCGGATCCTCCAACTGGAGAACGTGGTCCTCGAAGCGCATCCTGCCCGCCTGGACGGGTGCGTGGGAGGTCAAGGTCCTCGATGCCTCGGGCAAGGTGCTGCATACCGCAGCTTTTGTCGTCGAATAGGAGACTATCCATGCCGCGGACCGAGATCTTCGCTCGCCGATCGGCCCTCTTGATGACCGCCGTGCTGGCCGGAATCGCCGCCTGGATTCTGCTGCCCGGCTGCGGGGGACAGAATCCGCCTGCCGAAACCGTCGCGGGATTGCAGGGCCCCGAACTGGATCAGGCGCAGCGCCTGTATGCACAGATGGTCATGGAGCATCAGCTGCACCGGGACCGCAAGACGCTGGAGATTGCGGCCAATCTACTCGATTACCACTCGCGGTTCGATCGTAACGATGAGGTCCTCGATATGGCCATCGACTCGGCCGTGAGTCTGGGCGAGACGGAACGCGCGCGCCGGTTCGTGTCCGAAATGATGAGTGACTTTGCCGGCAGCCCGCTCCTGGACAAGACGCTTCAACGCGGCGCCGGGTTGGCAGCTGCCGCGGGCGATACTCTCGATGCGGCCTACCTTCTGGTGCGCTATCACGACCGCAATCCGGCCCGTGCGACCGGACCCGATGGTGCTCCGCAGGCGGATCTCTACCTGAAACGCCTGGATGGAACCCAATTGGCCAGCCTGATGGGACGCGTGCCCAATTCCGCTCTTTATCCCTACCTCGGTTACCTGCGGGTGCGTGACCACCTGCAACTCGGTGAATTCGAGGCGGCACAGGGCGTGGTCGACCGGCTGGGAGTGGATGCTCCGGCGGATCGTTGGACCCTGGCCGCGCGCGAACTGGTCGCCGATCCGGAATCGGTGACACGTCGTCCCCACTACGAGCCTTCCGGTCCGGTGCAGATCAATCGCATTGGGTTGCTGGCTCCGTTGACGGAGAAGTATGCGTTGCTGGGGAATGCCTTTGTCGATGCGGCCCTGCTGGCGCTGGACGCCGCCAATACCGAGATGGGCACAAATTACGAATTGCTGGTCGAAGATACGGCGGGAGATCCGGTGACCGCGGCCCTGGCTGCGCGGCGCTTGTGCGCCGAGGAAGGCGCCGTGGTCCTGTTGGGTTCGTTGCTCAGTTCGTCGACCGCGGCCGCGGCGCTGGTGTGTGATAGCTACGGGGTGCCGTTGGTTTCTCCAACGGCGACGAACGAGGGCGTCTGGAAGCTGGGGGACGGTATATTTCAGACCAACCTCACCGGGCTTTTCGAGATTCGTCTGCTGGCCCAGGTAGCCACGAAGGTGCTGCTGAAGGAGCGTTTCGCTGTCCTGTATCCGGATGATCCGGAAGGGCGCCGGATTGCCGAAGACTTCAGTACCGAAGTGGCGGCGTTGGGCGGCACGGTGCTGGCGATGGCCTCCTACCCGCCCGCGGGGACCGATTTCCGCCCACCGATCCTGAAGCTGCGCGAATACCGGCCCGAGGTGATTTTTACGCCGGCAACAGTGGACCAGATGGTCATGCTCGGCCCGCAATTGGATTTCTATCGCTCCGGAGCCATGGTGCTGGGCCTGAGTCACTGGAATTCCGAACGGCTGATCCAGCGCGCCGGTGATTCCCTGGACGGCGCCCTGTTGCCCTCGGATCTGGCCATGTTCCGACCGCAGTGGACCGAAGAATTCTATCTCAAATGGCAGGAAGATGCCTATCCCGGTGAGGTCACACCGCAGGCTCTGAAGGTCTACCAGGCTTTGCGGATGCTGCTCGAGACGATGAATGACGCAGGGGTCGCGAACCGGGCACAGTTGACGGCAGCCCTCCGCGGACGCCTGGCCAGTCGCGATTTCGACGCCGAAGGCCTCGACTCCTTCGAGCAGTCGGTGCGCATGGTCCGCGGCGGGCGTGTGGTGCGCTTCCCGGCCCGTCTATTCGCCGAGGCGTGGGCCTGGGAGCAGGCGCATGCCGATACCGTTGCGGCGGACAGCCTCGGCATGGATGCGCTCCAGCCGGTACCGGCGGAACGCTAGTGAGAGGCGTTCGCCGGAGATCGAACGCGGCCTCGCCTCCTAGCGGCGGGGCCGCGGCGCATAGGGGCTGTTGAAGTTGAAGGTCAACTCGATCCAACGGCCGGCCTCGGGATCGATGCGCCAGCCGAATTTCCATTGTTGCACCTTCTTCAGGACTTCGTTGGTGAAGGTCGAACCGCCCGTCGCCGACTGGATCATGGCTTCGGTCACGTCGCCCTCCCGATTCACGAAAATCGCGACTCGGACCTGTATGACGGGGATCCGCTGCTCGGACGGCGGCGCGTCGAAGGGGTACTCGGGCAGTACATGCACCAAGAGGTACCAATCGGGGTTCGTCTGCTGTGGCAGCGCCAACTCGACCTGATTGTCCATCACCCGGTCCGCATCGGGATTCGGGTCGGTACTGGGCAGATCGATCTCCTGGAGGTCGTTGACCGGCGCATCGCGCGGTTTCGGATCCGTCGCATCCTCGTTTTCCGGTTCGGGCTCGATCTCGATCCGGGACGGGGGAGGCGGTGTTTGCAGGGTCTGGGGCAGTTGATGGACCTTCGCCGATCCCTCGTCGATCGAGATCTCCTGCATGATCACCATTTCGCCGGGAGCTCCATAGTACTCGAATCGCTTGCGGACGGCGTCCCGGCTGGGGCCGAGGAGGACCAGGACAACCAGTGCGATCAACGCGACTGCGACGGCGCCGGCCAGGCGACGGGTGCTGCCCCGGCGGAAGGCCAGTTGCGCACGGGAGGTGAATTTGCTGTCCCGTGGGCCGGGACCGTGCTGCGGTGATGCGCTCGTCATCGGGTCGATTCTCCCTCCAACAGAATCCGGCCGCTCCAACGACCATCGTGGCGTTCGACCAGCCAGAGCTGCCAGCGATCCCGGGTGTGTACCTCCAGCGTATGCACCGGGCCGCGAGCCGGAAGCCCCGGTCCGGCAATTGAAGATACCGATTCGGCAGGGATGCGGGAAGAGGATGCTACCGCCGGGAGTACCGCCGGCAAGGTCCACAGGAAGTTGCCGTCCCATTCGATCCATTGGATCGCGTCCGGTTCCATCAGTGGAGCGATTTCATGGAGAACCACGAGCGGATCGATCGCGGTGTTCAATACCCTGTCGCTGTCGAAAACCGCACAGGTGGCCAACAGAAGTGCACGGGCCTCCGCGCGCAGCCAGTCGGTATTCTCCAGTATTTCTTCCCATCCGTTCCGATCCGGACCGGGCAGAAACACCTCCAGCGCGGGGCAGGCGGTATGCCGGAGCAGATAGGCCCACGACCGGGCTACGGCCAGCGTGTCGCTGACCGCTGCGAGCGGTTGCCAGGCCTGGGTGAGGGCCTCTGCCCAGGCGCTGCCCGCAACGCTGCCGGGATGATGTCGCGCCCGCAACGGGTCACCGGCCCGGGCTCGTTCCAGCACCAGGAACAGGTCTGCCCCGTACTTTTCGGCCAGCCGTACCTTGTCCGGATCCGGCAGCAGATGACCATCCTCCCGCGTCAGAATGACCTGGGCTCCGGCTCCGCGCAACAGGCGGGCAGCTTCCTGCGCCACTGCCAGGTTCACGTCAGCAGCACGCAATCCGGTCGCTCCCGTCGGGCCGGGGCTCCCCTCTCCGCCGGCCGGATCGATGACGATCGTACGGCCGGCCGTCGCCGGCAGCAGTGGCGGTAGCGTCCAGATCCGCCCGTCGCCGGTGGTGCCCTGTTCGAACCCGGCCATGTCGGTGGTGCGTACTGCCGGCAACAGGCCCGGGATGGTCAGCCAGATCGGATCGCTCGGGTTGCAGGTCAGTGCAGCGGGAGCTCCGGGCAGGGTTGGTCGTGCGGAACCGGAGCGCATTCGCCAGGGGTGGTTCGCGAACCAGGAACTGTCGAGCGCAGAGCCGGCGCGCAGCAACCGCCAATCCCGCCCCACCGGCAGATCAATGACCTTCACGGAGACCGGAATACTTCTCCCTTGATCCGGCTCGAATCGCGAAATCTCCCGGCGAGTCGCCGATGGTGTCAGAATGGCGGTGCCTGAAGCACCCTCGAGAAGGTCGGTGTCGTCAAAGCCCTCCAGTTGCAGGCGCCCGGGCCCGGGCAGGGGGCCGCCAACGGAGTGCCAGTGGCCCAGCGCCGGAGCCAGGGGGTCGGAGGGGCGCAACAGATCCACGATCAGTCTGGATGCTGGTGCGGGCGGCAGGACCGTATGGGCCGTAGGTGCCGCTCTTCCGGCCAGATTCATTCCGTTCAGGGAAAGCTTCACGATGTCTGTAGAACTAGTTTTTTCTAAAAAAGTTACGGTCACGCCATCGGGGGATGTGTGAAGCGGGGCCGGCGCGCCGTTTGCCAGCAGGCGAAAGCTGCTGGGGTCCGGACCGGGGGCCGGGTGGGGAGGGCGGACGTTCGTCGAGTCGCCTTCGGCCAGAAAGCGCCAATGGACGATGCGGGGCGCCCCGTCGTCCGCCGGCAACACGATCTCCGGACCGATCCATCGGGGGGTGCCCGCTTGGAAATAGTCGAGCAGTCCCAGGAAATAGGCCTCCGCCTCGAGTTTCTGGCTGGAAGCCAGGCTCAACCGGTGCTCCATCACCGGGTGTGAAATCATGGCCGGTTCGCCCAGCACCGCCGGTACCGTGGCATTGCGCAGGACGTGGAAGTTACCGGGCAGGATCTTCGCCGGTCGGATTTCCAGGTTGCGCACCAGGTGTCGATGGATCGCCCGGGCCAGTTCGAGGGAAGGGCCGTTGTCGTGCAGTGGGTAGTAGGTTTGGGTTTCGTTGATCGTTTCGTCGCGGGCGGCTGTACTGTTATGGTGAACTGAAAGAAAGACATCGGGTTGGATACTGTCTGTGAATGCAACACGTGAAGCCAGGTCGCTCGCCAGCGTGCTGTCTGCCGGGGTCAGGAAATCGTAGTCCGCGGTACGGGTCAGATCGACGTCGGCTCCGGCCCATTCCAAGAGGCCGCGCAGATGGAGGGCAACTCCGAGGTTCACTTCGGCTTCGGTCAGGCCATCGGGGCCGAGCGCGCCACGAAAGTACCCGCCATGGCCCGGGTCGATCACGATGCGGCGCCCCTGCAACGGTCCGAAGTCCCGCGGTCCGAAGGTCTCTCTCAATGCCAGGTAGCCCGGAACGGTGGGGGCGACTTCGGGTTCCGGTGGTGGGGCGCAACTGCTGAGTACGCTCAGGGCCAGCAGTACGGCCCCGAGGCGGGCCCGTGCCTTCCGGGAACGGCGCGTCCGATTTTCGGGGATGGGAGCGGGCAAAGCGACCTCCACGAGGGGACAGGAACTTCGGCGATCATTCCAGGGTCATTTGCAGCACCATACAGCAATCCCGGTTTCCGAAAAAGGTCCGCTTCGCCGGCATCCGGCGCGGACATGGCATCTGGACAGGGCTCCCCCTTTCTGATACCTTAGGCGCCACTGGATTTCCCTCCGCGCGGGCCGGGTTTTATCGGCGCCCCGGCGCGGTTTTTTTCACGCACTGACCGGCAGAGGAATTCTCCTTCCATGTCCCAGGTTTCGGACCGCCTATCCCGTATTCCGCAGATCAGCGTGCTGCTCGAGGACGAGCGCATCCTGCCGTGGCTGGCCGCCGGTCAGCGGGGGTGGATGACGCGCCTGGTGCAAAGCGAGGTCGACGCCCTGCGTGAGGAGCTGAGGACGGCCAGGGGTCGCGTGCGGGAGCGCGGAGAATTGATCGATCTGCTGTGCGGCAGAATCGCCGCGCGGCGCAAAATGCTGCTGGCACCGTCATGGACACGCGTATTGAACGGCACGGGCGTGGTCGTGCATACGAATCTGGGCCGATCCTGCTTTCCGCAGTCGGCTGCCGATGCGGCGTGGACCGTGGCTCGCTACAATTCGGATCTGGAGTTCGATCTCGAAGAGGGTGTCCGCGGGCATCGCGGACGGCGCGTCGAAGAAAAGCTGGCCTTGCTGGCCGACGCTCCCGATGCGCTGATCGTCAACAACAACGCCGCGGCGGTTTGGCTCGCCGTGCGCTACCTCAGCCGCGGTGGCCGGGTTGTTCTGTCGCGCGGCGAGATCGTGGCCATCGGCGGATCGTTTCGGATTCACGAGATCCTGGCCGAGACCGGGTGTACTCTCGTCGAGGTCGGAACGACCAACCGCACCAGCGTGGAGGACTATCGCCAGGCCCTGGGGCCGGACACGATCGTGCTGAAGGTGCATCGCAGCAATTTTTCGGTCGAGGGATTCACCGAGGAAGTCGGCTTGCCGGAATTGGCAGGGCTGTGTCGTGAACACGATTGCCCGCTGGTCTACGATGCCGGTAGCGGTGCCCTGTATCCGTACGAGAAGTTGGGCCTGCCGACGGGCGAACGCCTGCTTGCCGAGGATCTGGCCGCAGGTGCGGACCTGGTCACCTGCAGCGGAGACAAACTGCTCGGCGGCTGCCAGGCGGGCGCCATACTGGGTTCGAGCGACCATGTTGCCGGGTTGCGCAAGCATCCGATGCGCAGGGCCTTCCGCGTGGACAAGACCACCCTGGCGGCTCTGGACGATGTATTGACGCACTACCTGGCAACCGACGACCGACCGGAAGTGCCGACGCTGGAACAGCTGGGAGCAACGCTGCCGCAACTGCAGGAAAAAGCCGAGGGTCTGCTGGAGAAACTGGCGCCACTGGCGCCGGCCCGTTGGCACGGAACGGTGGTGCCGGGACGTTCCAGCGTGGGAGGCGGTTCGTTTTCCTCTACGACAATCGAATCCAGACTGGTGCTCTTCGAAGCATCCAAGAAGGAACTGGAACGCGTACACCAGGAGTTGCGGCGGGGGGATCCGGCTCTGGTGGGGCGCATGAATCAGGAGGGGCTGGCTGTGGACGTTCGCACCCTCGACGAGTCGGATCTGGACCTGGTGGTCGCGGCGTACCGGCGAGCCTGGGAGTCCATAGCCCCGAATGCAGGGAAACACGGATCGAACGATGACTGATCAAGAATTTCTCTTCGATGATGTACCGGTGTATGCGACCTCTTGGGATCCGCAGAACCTGGGTTTTCCCGTGGAATCGGATTTCCATTCCGCGATTCAGGACTGGTTGCTGCAGGGCGAGATGGAGGTGGCGCCGGATGCGCTTCTGGACAACCGCCCCGCTCCGCGGACCTGGCTGTTGCTGTATGAACCGGGCCAGGGAAATCTGGCGGCAACGGCGGCATTGGCGCTGGCCCGTGACCTGACCGGGCGAGACCAGTCCGTCCTGATCCTGGATTGCGATGACGAGGATCCGGTGTTGGCACGCTGGGCCGATCGCCTGGATCGCGAAGGTTGGATTGATCTGATTCGGTATGGTGCCTCGCTGATGACCAGCAGCGAGCGCTTGCCGTTTCCGGGACGCCAGGGATTGCTGATCGGTCCGGGCTCGTATCGTCCGGTCGATGCGCAGCCCGGGGAAATCGTGGAGTTGCTGGGACGATTGCGCCGGCAGGCCGACGACATTCTGCTCTGCTGTCCGATCGGGGATGCGGGGAGGGCCTGGGCGACCCAGGCCGAGATCCGTGCCCTGTGCTGGGATGCTTCCCGGCTCGATCGAGCCACGATTGAGGCGCTGGGCCGGGGATTCCTGGCCGCCGGCACCCCGCTGACCGGTGTGTTGCGTTTCGGACACGAAGCGGCGGTTGCCGATGCCCCCGAGGACGCCATGGGGGGGATGCCACCGGCAGCTGGGAAACCGAATCCGGAGGGGGCGCCGGAGTCCGAGCCGGTTCTCGCGACAACTCCTCCGGTCGGCCGGATCGAGGCGCCCGCGGATCCCGGTCGGGCCGACAACTGGGAAGAGCGGAGAACCTCGGCGGCCGAGACCCCGCCCAGTCGGCAGTATGCGCGCAAACGGGGTACCTCGCGCGTGTTCTGGTGGATTGCCGTCGGGGCTCTGGCCCTGATCCTGGGCTCGGTATGGTACTATCGGGCATTTGTCATGGTTACCTCCCTGGACGGCGATCCTGTGGCGGTGCGAAACGAGAACGAGATGCCTGCCGATGCGCGGACCCCCCACTCGCCGGACGCGGTTTCCGACGAGACGGATCACGCCGGCGGCCCCGTTTCGGTTCCCGATTCGACCGGGATTGCGCACACCGATTCGGCAACGGTCGCAACGGTCGCCGAGGTCGTTGCGGACACGACTCGGTCCGAAGAGCCCGCCGAGCCGGAGTTCTTCATGGACCCCTACCTGGTTCCCGTGGGTGCGGACGGTTGGGCCCTGCACATCTATTCGTTCCCGAATGAGGAAACGGCGGCCGTGGAGTTGAGGGAACTGGAACGGCGCGGTTTCCAGACGGCGGTCCGTGCGGTGCAGATCAAGGACAAGGGCCGCTGGCAGCGCGTCTATCTGGGCAGTTTCCCGGATCGGGCGGCCGCCAACGAGGCGCTGGGCCCGCTGCTCAAGGAGCTGGGCGAGGACTGGGGGCGCCCGACAAAATTCTGAACGAGATTCTGACTGCGCGACGCGGGGGAGGCCGCTGCGCAAACCCGACACGATCCGAAAGGTTTGTTCCGTGAAGTTGACCAGCATCGAGATCCAGGGCTTCAAATCCTTCGTGGACCGGACCCGCCTCGAATTCGACCAGGGCATTACAGCCATTCTCGGTCCCAACGGCTGCGGCAAGTCGAACGTGGTGGACGCGATTCGCTGGGTACTGGGCGAGCAGTCTGCCAAGCAACTGCGTGGCGGCAAGATGGACGACGTGATCTTCAAGGGTACGACGAAGCGTCGGCCCGTGGGCATGGCCGAAGTCACGCTCACGTTCAGCAACGAAAACCATGCGCTTCCGATCGACTTCGAAGAAGTGTCGATCAAGCGCAAGGTCACGCGGGACGGCGGCAGCGAATACTATCTGAACGGTTCGCCCTGCCGTCTGAAGGATTTGAGGGATCTGTTCTTCGACAGCGGTGTGAACAACACCGCCTATTCGATCATCGAGGAATCGATGATCAAGCAAATCCTGAACGAGAACAACAACGAGTTGCGCACGCTGTTGGAAGAAGGCTCGGGCATCACGAAATACAAGGCCCGGCGCAAGGAGACCCAGCGCAAGCTGGATCGTACGCAGGCCGACCTGACCCGGCTGTACGACATCGTTGAAGAGATCGGTCGCGAGGTGCGATCGCTGCAACGCCAGGTCGGCAAGGCGCGACGCCATCAGAGCCTCTTCGCACAGATCCGCAACCTGGACCTGGTCATTGCCCAGCGCCAGCACCAGCAGATGAAGAGTGAAGACACCGCGGGGCGCCAGAAGCTGGAGGAATTTCGCACCCAGGCCGAAACCGGAGTCGGTGAACTGGCCGAACTGCAGGCCAGGATCGAAGCCGCGCGCCCGCAGATCGAGGAACGTGAAGCCGAACGCACGCAGCTGGAAGAGGCCCTGGCGGCTTTCGAGGAGGAACTGCAGGAGACCGAGCGCCAGGTGCTCGTGCTGCAGCATCGTCTCGATGAACACCAACGTCGCGAGACGGACAACAGCGCCAGCATGTCCGAGGCCGAAGTGCGCCAGAAGGAAATCGAGGGACAGATCGAACGGATGCAGGAGCATCTGCGCACGATCGAGGACGAGCTGGAGACCAGCGCGGAGATGCTGACCGAGCGGCAGGAGTCCCTGCACGTACTCGAAGACCGACTCTCGACCGATCGCGCGGCGCTGGACGAAGCCACACACCGGAATCTGGAGTTCATCGAAAATGATGCCTCGCAGCGTTCGAAGCTGCGCGAGATCCAGGTCAAGCGGGAGAATCGGCAGGAACGCATTTCGATCCTGGCCGAGGACCGCACGCGGATCCTGGAGCAGGGTGAAACCGCGGGCCGGGAATTGGACGAGCTCGCGGTGCGCAGGGATACCCAGTCGGAGGCCCGCAACGCGCTGTTGAAGGAGTTGTCCGATATCGAGCGCAACGAAACCGAATTGGAAGTGGACGCCACGACCCTGCAGGAAAAGGGATCGGCCCTGCACGGCAAGCTGGAGGCGGCCCGATCGACCCTCGCGTTGCTGCAGAAACTGCAGGACGACTACGAAGGGTACGGCCGGGGTTCGCGCGAGATTCTCCAACGCTTCGGCGACCAGGATCGAATCCGGGGTGGCCTGGCGGATCTGTTGAAAGTGGATGAACGCGACAGTGCCGCCCTGGAAGCCGTGCTGCGCGATACACTCGACGCCGTCGTGGTCGACGGTATCGACGCGGCGCTGGATCTGGTCGGCGAACTGCGTCGCGAGGAGATCGGGCAGGCCCGGTTCCTGTGCGGCGGGTTCAACGCGGACGGCAGCGGGAATCCCGGGGTGGCGGGCGGCCGTTGGGCGTTGGATGCGGTTCGTGGCCCGGGCACGGAACTGCCCGCGTTGCGCAACCTGCTTGCGAGGACGGTGCTGTTCGACGACGACCGGACGGCGGCTGATGCCGCGCGTTCGTACTCCGGCCCCGGCACCCTGTTGTGTGCGAGTCGCAGTGGCCTGCTGATCGGCAGTGATGGCAGCGTACGCGGTGGCGGCGAGGGCGGCGAGGATCGTACGGCGCTGCTCGGCCGCAAAGAGAAATTGGACAAGTTGGCCGACGAGGTCGCCACGGCCGAGACCGATCTGGCCGCGGCCCAGGAGGAGTTGGCTGCCAACCGCTCCCGGCGCGAGGACCTGCGCCAGGCGTTGATCGACGGCCGCGGGCGCCTGAACGAGATGGACCGGCAACTGCAGTCGGTGATGGTCGAACTGGCCCAGCTCGCGGACCGGCGGGATTCGGCGGGCAAACGGGCGGCCGAGATGGAGGTGGAGCGCGAGCGTCTGCAGGCCGAGATCGGTGTGCTGGATGGCGACGAGGAGCAACTGACGGATCTGCTGAGTGAGAGCGGCAAGCTGCGCGAGGATTCCACCCTGCACCGGGACGACCTGCGTCAGCGCGTGGCGGAAGCGGAGATCACCCGCGACGAGGCCCGCGCCCAGGTCGAGGAATTCCGCCTGATGCATCAGCGGCGTGAAAGCCAGAAACGGGAGACCGAGACCGCACTGACGCATCTGAAGCAGAACGTGGCCGAACTCTTTTCGCGTCGCGAACGCCTTTCCCAGGAGATCGAGGTGGGGCGCGAGTCGATGCGTGCGCTGACCGAGGAGCTCGAAACCAAACGGGAGATCCTGGGCAAGAGCATCGAGGAGCGTGAAGTGCGCCGCCGTGTCGTCCGGGCCGCTGTCGAAGGCATTCATGTCCTGCACGAAGAGACGGATCAATGGCACCAGCGAGTCCAGGAGATCGAAAAGATGCGCGGTGGCTACCGTGAACAGGCGCATGAGGTCGAAACCCGACTGGCCACGCTCGAGGTTCGCATGAACAATCTCGAGGAGCGCATCGAGGAACAGTACAAGGGCAGCTTCGCGGATCTGGTAGCGGGTATCAACGAAGACGAGCTGCCCAAGGAGCTCGAACGCGACGGCGAGGTTTTCCAGATCGAACAGGCGACCGGGATTCTCGAGAACAAGCGACGCATCATCGGTTCGCTCGGCCCGATCAATCACCTGGCCCTCGAGGAATACGACACCAAGAAGGAACGGCTGGACTTCCTGGAAGCCCAGCGGGACGATGTGGAGAAGGCCCGCGACGATCTGGTCAAGGCCATCACCGAGATCAACCAGACGGCACGCAAACGGTTCGCTCAGACGTTCGAGGAAGTGCGCCGCAACTACATCGCCGTCTTCCAGACGCTGTTCAAGGGCGGCCGGGCCGACCTGCAGATGATGCGCACCGACGATCCGCTGGAAAGCAATCTACATGTGACGGCGCAGCCGACGGGCAAGGTCGTCAACACCGTGTCGCTGCTGTCCGGGGGGGAGCGCTGCTTGACGGCGCTGTCGTTGTTGTTCGCCGTCTACCTGGTGAAGCCTTCGCCGTTCTGCGTACTGGATGAGGCCGACGCGCCGCTGGACGATTCGAATATCAACCGTTTCGTCACCATGCTGCGCGAATTCAGTCGCAGTACGCAGTTCCTGGTCATCACGCACAACAAGCTGACCATGGAAACCGCCAACCACCTGTACGGGGTGACGATGATGGAGCCGGGGTGCTCGAACATCGTTTCGGTCACGTTCAATGACGTCGCCGAATCACAGTCGGATCAGGAGCTGGGCAACGCCATCGCCAGTCGCCGGGCCGAGGTCGATACGAGCGAGAACCGGCGTCTGGAACGGGAGCGGCAGGCGCAAACGGAGATGCATATGCCGGAGGCCGCTGCGGAGACCACGGAGGAGCCGGCATCGCCGGCGGCCGACTTGGAACCCGAACCGGACCCGGCAGAAACGGATGGCGATCAGGCCGAATCGATGGAGGAGTCTGACGACCGTATGGAGGCAAGCGAGTGATCCGCGGAGCGCTGGGGCGCTTTCGCCAGGGATTGCGCAAGACGCGCGAAAGCTTCGTCGGCAAGCTGAGCAATCTCTTCGGCGGCCGGATTCGGCTGGACGAGGATACGCTCGACCAGATCGAGGAGTTGCTGATCGGTGCGGACATGGGGGTCAAGTCGTCGGTCGCGATCACGCAGAACATCGAAAAGCGATTGAAGGAGGAGGGTGGCGAGGCTTCCATCGAGTCGGTGCTGCAGGTCATTCGCGCCGATGTGCAGGAGATCCTGACCACGGCCCAGCCGCGCATCGTACCGCTGACCTGGGATCTGGATTCCGACGCCGGCAAGAAGAAGAAAAAGAAGAAGGGCAAGAGGAACGACGTTGCCGCGGAGGCTGTCGAGCCGACCGCTGCGACCGAGGGGCCGCGCGTGCTGTTCATCGTCGGCGTCAACGGAACCGGCAAGACCACCAGCATTGCCAAGCTGGCCCACCTGTTGAAGAACGAGGGAAAAAACGTGCTGCTTGCCGCCGCGGACACCTTTCGCGCGGCGGCCGTTGACCAACTCGTGATCTGGTCCGAGCGCATCGGCGTCGACTGCGTGCGCCAGGGGCCCGGCTCCGACCCAGCCGCCGTAGTCTTCGATGCCCTGGCCGCCGCCCAGGCGCGGGGCTCGGATGTCGTGATCGTCGATACGGCCGGACGCCTGCACACCAAGAGCAACCTGATGGACGAATTGGGCAAGATGGCCCGCGTGATCCGCCGCAAGACCGGCCGCGACCCCGAGACGCTGTTGGTCATTGACGGCAACACCGGTCAGAACGGACTGTCGCAGGCCAACGTATTTGCCGAAACGATTCCGGTCGAAGGCCTGATCCTGACCAAGCTGGACGGCACGTCCAAGGGCGGTATCGTCGTGGCGATCGCAGAGACCCTGGGCCTGCCGGTGCAGTATGTCGGCATGGGAGAAACGGTCGAGGACCTTGCCGTGTTCGATCCGGAGCAGTTTGCCAATGCCCTGTTTGCCGACTGGACCGACTCGGAAGAGGTTTCGGATGCGGATTCGCAGGATCGCTGATTCCGACTGCTGGGAGGACCATTGAAGCGCAGGCGCAGCAGGAAGGGTCGCGACCGGCCCGGCGTCGAGGACCTCCTCGATCAGCTCGCAGACTCCGGATCGGAGCCGGAACCGCGGCAGAGAAATGGCGCCGAACGGGGTCGCGGATTCGCACGCGACCTGGACCTCCGGCGCCACGCCGAACTCTTCGGTGCCCTGGTTGAACACGACTTCGATTATCTCATGGGACAGAAGTTCGCCACCGGACCGCGCGCCCTGTCCGATTTGCTTCCGCAGTCGGTGCTGGGCCGGGCCCAGAACGGTCATGGCCTGTTCACCGACGAATACGGTACCGGACTTCGATTTCCCGACGCCACGTTTGACCGTATCCTGACGGTGCTGGAAAAGACCGATCCGAACCTGCGTTCGGAACGGGTTCGCCACCGGCGCGGCAAAATGCTCGCGCGATTCGCCGACTGGATCTTCGAGCACATCGAGGATCCGGAACTCGAACTGGTCGTCGACGGTGCGCCACTTTTCGGAGTTGATTTTCTGGCCGGGCAAGCGGTCAACACCCGGGAATTCCTGACCGGCCTCGTGCTGGCCGGATTCATGGATGACTGGTCGACCCGCAAGACGGCCATGCTGCAGCACAAGAGGACGTTCGAGGGGCTGCCTTTCCTGATCGGTGGCGGCGAGATCTGGATCGTCGATCGCGAACGCTTCGAGATGTGCGGTCTGCGCGATCCGGGGAGCAGTGTGCTGCTGGAGGATCAGTTGCGCATGCTGCGCGATCTGGGCGTCATCTGCCGGGATTCGAAGGCGCGGTATTCCTATCCCGAACACGATCAGGAGTTTTTCCGCCGCCGCCTGGGCGACGGCGTTTCGGACGACCTGGCCATGATCTGGATCAGCGCACGATTCGGCTACGCAGCCCTGCTCGGCGCTTTCGTCATGGACGCGATCGATACCTATGACAAATTCGTCGTGGATCTCTGTTGGGGCGGTTTCGACACGCAGTTGGCCGGACGCATCCAACGCTATTTTCTGGATCGCGACGGAAAACAGCTGGTGGACGACCGATACCTGCTGGACCTGATCCACTTTGCCGCCAAACGGAATGATCCGCCGCTGATTCTGTCCTCATCGCATCGCCGATTCATCCAGTTTGAACCCGGCTCGGCCGTACCGACGTTGCTGAACCACTGGCGATTCGTGCAGGGGGAACCCGTGTACGATATCAAGCTGGGACACGCGCGGGTGCCGGCGAGCGAATTGTACGACAGTGCACGGCAACGGCTGCGTTCGATCGGACACGATGTGCCGAAAGCGCGTTTCCTGGGCAAGAACGATCGCGGCGACGATTGACTCCGGGACAACCTGCCCACAGTCGGTGAGCGAGGGCGGATCCTTGCCGGACCGCACGCTTGACGTTTTCCCGGCCAGCACCTAGTTTTGATCGCAACAACTCAATCGGCCCGAACCATCGGGCCGGCTCCTCAACTTCGGGGCGGGGTGGAAATCCCCACCGGCGGTGAAAGCCCGCGACCCCTGACGTAGCGCTTGCGCCGCCCAGGGCTGATCCGGTGAAATTCCGGGGCCGACAGTGATAGTCTGGATGGTAGAAGTTGGTGGCCGCGGATCCCAGGTAAGGTCCGCCCGTTGTGAATGTTACGGGCGTGGCTGGTCTGCCTGCGGCGTCCCCTGTTGCCCCTTCCCATCGTGATGTACCCCGTGGTGACAACATGTCGCAGTCGACGGATAGGGTACCCTCCGACGGTGAGTATACGCCGGAAGATCTGAAATTTATGGACGAGGCCCTGCGTCTGGCCCGCTCGATCGAGCGCCGGACCTGGCCGAACCCGCCGGTCGGAGCCGTCGTCGTTCAGCAAGGCCGCATCGTCGGTCGAGGCGCCCATCCCGGACCCGGTCAACCGCATGCCGAGCCCATCGCCCTGGACGAAGCGGGAATCGCAGCCCGCGGCGCTACCCTCTACGTCACCCTGGAGCCCTGCAATCATCATGGGCGGACCGCCCCCTGCGGCCCTCGCATCGCCGAGGCGGGGATCTCCCGTGTCGTGTGCGCCATGCGGGATCCGAATCCCCATGTGGCCGGTGGCGGCGCGCGGTTTCTGCGCGAGCGCGGTATCGAAGTGAGGATCGGCGCCCGAGCCGAACAGGCCCTGGAAATGGTCTGGCCTTTCGCCGTGACTGCCGGCTTCGAGCGTCCCTACGTCGAACTCAAGACCGCCGTCAGCCTCGACGGGAAGTTCGCACCGCGTCCGCAGGACCGGCGCGGAACCGCACCGGTGTATTTGACCGGGAGCCGGGCTCGCCACGACGTACACCGCCGGCGGCGATGGGTGGACCTGGTACTGATCGGCGAGGGCACTGCCCGTGTCGAGGCCGCTCGCCTCGATGGCCGCCTGGCCCGGAGCGACCAGGATGTACCCCAAGCGGAGCCGGCGGCCGGCTATGTGGACACGGACCTGAGCTGGACCGGGGGACTGGATCGCGACGAGTACTTCGTTTTTGCGGGTGAAAGCGCCCGGGATGCGGAAACCCGCGGACGCATTGAAGCCGATGGAGGGCGAATCGTTTTCTGCCCCGAGTGCGAGCGCGGCGTCGATCCGCGCGGGCTGCTGGCGCAGGCCGAGGGTCTGGACCTGCATACGATCATGCTCGAGGGGGGACCGCGGTTGGCCGCTTCGTTCCTCGCTACGGACCAGATCGATCGTTGGATCAATTATATCGCTCCGGTGGTCCTGGGCTGTGGCGTGGGCTGGCCCGAGGATTGCGGCGGTCCGGCGGTACCGCGCTGCGACATGCATCTGACGCGGTGCACCCGTTTCGAGCAGGACCTGCAGACGATTTATGATTGCCGGTCGTTTCAGCGCACCCTCTCGGAGGTGATCTTCTGATGTTTACCGGACTGGTCCGCGAGGTCGGCACCCTGCAACGGAAATCGCGTCGCGGCGGTATGACGGTGCTGGAGATCCGGGCGCCCGGCATTGCGGCCCGTACGAGTCCGGGTGACAGCATCGCCGTCAATGGAATCTGCCTGACGGTGGTGCGCACAGATGCGCGCGGCTTTGCCGTCGAGGCGGGCGCCGAAACCCGGCGTCTGACGACCCTGGCTTCCTGGCGAACCGGACGGCGCGTGCATCTGGAGCCTGCGTTGCGCGCCGGGGACGCGCTGGATGGGCATCTGGTACAGGGACATGTCGACGGCGTGGGGCGCGTGCTGCGCCTGGAGAAAGGCGCCGGTACCTGGAACCTGACCATCGATCTGGAGACGAAATTGGCGCGCTATCTGACCCCTCGCGGTTCGGTGGCCATCGACGGCGTCAGTCTGACGGTGGACGAGGGGCCCTTCACGGACCGCTTCACGGTGAACCTGATCCCGCACACCGTGAAGGAAACGAACTTCGGATTCCTGAGATCCGGCGACCGCGTGAATCTGGAGATGGATGTGCTGGTCAAGGCAGCACGATCCGGTCGCGACGGCGATGCCCGTGGAAAGGATTCGAACGATACGGGTCGCCCACCGGCGGGGCTGACCCTGGAACGATTGCTGAGCAAGGGATTCTCCCGCCTGCGGGGCGGAAGCTAGACGAATTGGATCGAGCGAAACGACCCTGACTACGGGACGGTACGACATGAGCAACGACAGCGGAATCAACACCATCGACGAGGCGCTCGAGGCCTTGCGCGCGGGCGAGATGATCATCGTCGTGGATGACGAGGACCGTGAGAACGAGGGTGACTTCATCATGGCCGCCGAGAAAGTCACGCCGCAGGCGGTGAACTTCATCGCCAAGTACGGCCGCGGACTGATCTGCCTGGCAGCGACACCGGAGCGGCTGCAGGAACTGGACATCCAGGCCATGGTCTCGCGCAACACAGCCTCGCTGGGAACGCGGTTTACCGTGAGTATCGATGCGGCCGAGGGGGTGACCACCGGGATCAGCGCCTCGGACCGTGCCCGCACCGTCGAGGTCTTCATCGATCCGGACGCCCGACCCGAGGACCTGGCCCGCCCCGGCCACATTTTCCCGCTCGAGGCCCAGCCTGGAGGTGTGATGAAACGTGCCGGCCACACCGAGGCCGTGGTCGATCTGTGTGAAGCGGCGGGGCTCTACCCGGCCGGCCTGCTGTGCGAGATCATGGACGACGACGGCGACATGGCGCGCATGCCGCGCCTGCAGGAGATGGCCCGGGAATACGACCTGAAGCTGATCACCATCGCGGACCTGATCCGCTGGCGCCGCCGCAACGACAAGCTGGTCGTGCGCGAGGCCGAGGTGCCGCTGCCCACCCAGTGGGGCGAGTTCCGGATGCTGGCCTACAGCACGAACGTCGATGCTTCGACCCACGTGGCGCTGGTTATGGGCGACCCTCAACCGGAAGAGCCCACCCTGGTCCGCGTGCACAGCGAATGCATGACGGGAGACCTGTTCCACAGCCTGCGTTGCGACTGCGGGCAACAGATGGATGCCGCGTTGCGGGCGATCCGCGATGCGGGCTCGGGCGTGTTCGTGTATATGCGCCAGGAGGGCCGGGGCATCGGTCTGGTCAACAAGATGAAGGCCTACCAGTTGCAGGACGAAGGTGCCGACACGGTGGAGGCAAACGAGAAGCTGGGCTTCCCGGCCGATTTGCGCGACTACGGCATCGGTGCGCAGATCCTGCGCGACATCGGCGTACGCCGGATGCGCCTGATGACGAACAACCCACGAAAGATCGTGGGACTGGAAAGCTACGGGCTGAAGATCGAGGGGCGCGTGCCGCTCGAGATCGAACCCAACCTGAAGAACGCGAAGTACCTGAAGACGAAGAAGGCCCGCATGGGCCACCTGCTGGATCATCTCTAAAGGAGACGAAGATGGGTCGCACATTCGAAGGTTCGTTCAACGCACAGGGCAAGCGGATCGCCATCGTCGGCAGCCGTTTCAACGACTTCTTCACGCGTGAATTGATGGACGGCGCACTGGACTGCCTCCGCCGCCACGACGTGGATGAGGATCAGATCGATACGGCCTGGGTTCCGGGTGCCTTCGAAATCCCGATGGCAGCGAAGAAATTCGCCGGTACGGGCCGGTACGCAGCCGTGATCTGTGTCGGTTGTGTCATCCAGGGTGACACGCCGCATTTCCACTACGTATCGAGCGAAGTCACCAAGGGCATCGCCCAGGTATCGCTGGATGCGGACATTCCCGTGGTGTATGGCATCGTGACGGCCGAGACTCTGGATCAGGCCATCGAGCGCAGTGGCACCAAGGCCGGCAACAAGGGCTTCGATGCGGCACTGACGGCGCTGGAAATGATCAGCCTGTGGGATGACATCGAGCAGGGCTGATCCCAGCCGCGTTCGAACCGACGACCGTCGGTTGCCAACCACAGGTCGGTAAGCTACCATTGCCGGGGGAAGGCACGGTGGAGGTGTCCATCATTTGCCTTCCCCCGAGTGTATCCGGGGACGACGCCGTAGGGGATCGTCCCCGCGCCATGTGATCTTTGACAGGAGAATACGCGGTGGGCAAGCGAAGAAAAGCCAGGGACGTGGTCCTGCAATCCTACTATGCGTCGCTGATCAGCGGCGCCTCCCTGCACGATACCCTGGAGGACCAGCTGGGCCGACGCGACGCCGCGGACGAGACCTCGGAATTCGCCCGGGAGCTGGCCACCAAAGTCAGCACCCATGCCGTGGAGATGAAGAGTTGGTTGGGCCGTCTGGTCAGCAGGGACTGGGATCCGGCGCGCCTGGGTGTGCTGGAGCGGGCCATCCTGGCCATCGGTTTGACGGAACTCAAGTACAGTCCGGACGTTCCCTACCGCGTCGTGATCAACGAGGCGTTGGACCTGACCCATCGTTACTGCGAGGATGGAGCCGTCGGCTTCGTCAACGGCGTTCTGGATCGCGCGGCAAGAGAAGTATATCCGGATCCTGCCGGCGCCGATGCCGCCGCACCCCGGACCGCGCAAACGCCGGAGGGCGAAGGCGGAGAGGCACCGTGAGAGAATCCACTCCTGAACACTGGCAGCGATTCTGGGAAGAGGCCGACGACCTCGAATTGGACGATGTCTACGGAACGGACGGCCGCCTGGTGCGCGAGATCACCGGCCTGGGGGATCTGACGGGCAAGCGCGTTCTGGAAGTCGGCGCCGGTACCGGCCGCGACGCCGTGGCGCTGGTCCAGGCCGGGGCCGAGGTGCTGACCCTGGACTACGTGGCCGGATCGCTGGGCCTGACCCGGAAGGCGGCGACGCAGGCCGGGGTGCAGGTTGCTCCCGTCTGTGGCAATGGCGAACTGATGCCCTTTGCCGAGGGTACTTTCGACGTCGTTTTTCATCAGGGGCTTCTTGAGCACTTTCCCGATCCGCTGCCGCTATTGCGCGAAAATATCCGCGTACTGAAACCCGGCGGTACGCTGGTGATCGACGTGCCTCAGACCTTCCATTACTACACGCTGGGCAAGAAAGTCCTGATCGCGCTGGACAGGTGGTTCGCCGGGTGGGAAACGCAGTTCACGATCGGTCAGCTCGAGCGGCTGGTGCGACGCGAGGGGCTGGTGGTCACGCGCAGCTACGGTGACTGGATGGTTCCGGGTCTGTGGTATCGCGCGTTGCGCAAGATCCTGATCACCCGCACGACCATTCAATTGCCGATGTTCCCTGAGCCCATTCCATTGCTGGCTCGCTGGGGCGAGGCCTGGCGCCGCTGGTTCGGTCGCACGCGGTGTTCGCTGTACACGACGCCGACGATCGGCGTGCTGGCCCGCAAGCCAGCCGGGGGATCCAACATGGAGGCCCGGTCCTGAAGATCCTGGCACTGAACTGGCGGGATATCAACGATCCGCTGGGCGGCGGTGCCGAGTTGCATCTGCACCACATCCTGAAGGGCGCGGCCGAGCGCGGCTGGGAAGTCGATCTGGTTTGCTCGTCCTATCCCTGCGCTCCGGCACACGATAGCATCGACGGGGTGAATATCCACCGGCGAGGCCACTGGACGGTGGCCAATTTCGTGTTGCCGGGACTGGTGAAGAAGCTGTTGCGCCACGGCAACTATGACCTACTGGTCGAAGACATCAACAAGATCCCGTTCTACACCCCACTGTATCGCGGCACGACCCCGCTGCTGGCCATCGTACCCCATCTGTTCGGTACCACCGTTTACCGGGAGGCCAATCCGATTACGGCGACCTACGTCTATGGCGCCGAGAGCCTGATTCCGCGCATCTATCGCGACGTGGACTTCGAGGTCATCAGCCCCTCGACACGGGACGACCTGATGGCCCGCGGCCTGGTCGGGGACCGGATCCGAACCGTACTGTGCGGCCTGGACCATCAACGGTTTACCCTGACCGATCCTCCGCCGCGCAGCGAGGCGCCGCTGGTCGTCAGCTGGAGCCGCCTGCGCAAGTACAAGAGCCTGGACATCGCGATCCGCGCCTTCGACCGCATCCGGAGCGAGTTGCCCGAGGCGCGCATGCTGATCATGGGGCGCGGCCCCGACGAAGCACGGCTGAAAAAGCTGGTCGCTCAGCGGGGACTGGAGGCCAGCGTCGAGTTCAAGGGCTTCCTGTCCTGGGATGAACTGGTTCGGACGCTCCACACCTGCCACGTGTTCCTGAATCCGAGCCCGAAGGAGGGCTGGGGCCTGACCGTGGTCGAAGCGAACCAGTGCGGGATCCCGGTGATTGCCAGCGATCGGCCGGGTCTGAGGGATTCGGTCCGCGACGGTGTGACCGGCGCGCTGGTGCCCTACGGCGACGATGGGGCCATGGCGCGAGAAGCGCTGAATCTGCTGAGAAATGATGACCTGTGGAAACAACAAAGTCACGCCGCTCGGGAGTGGGCCGCTTCGTTCAGTTGGCCGAAGTGCGTGGACGAGTCGCTCCAGCTCTTCGAGGAGGTCGCCGCCCGGGGAGGTCGCCGTTGAAGAACGCGTTGATCTTCGTGGGCAAGCTGGCTGTCAGCGTGGCGCTGATCGGCTTCCTGCTGTCCCGGCAATCGCTCGAGGAGATCCGCACCGCGATGTCCGACCCGCACTGGGGGTGGCTGGTGGCCGCCTTCGGGGTTTACGGGATCTCGGCACTCGGCGGAGCCCTGCAATGGAATTGGATTCTGCGAGCTGCCGGTCTGGGGACGCCCACGCGCGAGATCGTGCGCCTGTACTTCATCGGGCTCTTTTTCAACAATTTTCTGCCCGCGAATGTCGGCGGCGATGCCTGGAAAATCGTGGACCTGGGGCGCCAGGAGCATCGGCCGCTGGGGGTTTTCTGCTCGACGCTTCTGGATCGGCTGATCGGATTGGGTGCGCTGGCGGCGCTGGCGGTTTTGGTGCTGGGCTGGGCGGCCCTGCGCTCGATCCCGCTGCCGCGCATCGCGCTGGTCATGATCCCCGTCTTTGTGCTGTTGGTGTCGGTACTGGCTTTCCTGATCTCGCGTCGCATCGGCGGCCGGTTGCCGACTCTGGCGCGTGGATTGAAACTGGGTCGGCTGGCTGATCCGCTCGAACGCGTGGTCGAGGAATTCAGCCACTTTCGCGAGCGCGTGGCATGGCTGAATGGAGTCTTCGTCTTCAGCATCGGGATCCAGATGGCGCGTATGGTGACACACCTGCTGGTAGCGCGCGGTCTGGGGATCGAATTGGATGCCGACCAGGTCGTTCAGCTCCTGGTCCTGGTTCCGGTGCTGGCCGTCAGTCTGACGCTGCCGGTGACCATCAACGGCATCGGCCTGCGCGAGCAGGTCTCCGAGCGATTGCTGATCTGGGCGGGCCTGGGTGTACCCCAGGCGGTGGCCATGGAACTGGGGGCGTTCCTGGTCCAGGTGGTGTTCAGCCTGCAGGGAGGCCTGTTGCTGTGGCTGGGGCGTTGGCGCCGTACGGACGGTCCGGTGCACGAGCTTCCGACGGCCCGGAACTGATTCAGGCAACGGTTGTTGCGTACTGTCGCGTGTGTTAGTTTGATGCGCGGTTTTTCCGTCTCCGAAATCGATTCGAATTCCGGCATTCCGCCAAGTGAGGGTTGCATTGACCGGTAAATGGTATTCGCGGCCGCAGGTTCTGTTGGCCGCCTGCGTTTTTCTCGTCACCCTGGGCGTTTATACGCTCACGTTGGCACCGACATCGCCGTTCTGGGATTGTGGCGAGTTCATCACCGCCAGTCATATTGTCGGTGTGCCTCATCAGCCGGGCACGCCGATGTATATCCTCTTCGGCCGTGTCTTCGATGTGTTGCTGGGGCAGGCGGATATCACCGAGGCTTCGTACCGCACCGCCTGGGCCGTCAATTTCATGTCGGCTTTCTTCAGCGCCCTGGCCGTGATGCTGGTCTATCTCGTGATCTGGGAGCTGGCGCGTCGAGCCGACCCGGACGGGGGCTGGCTGGCGCACGCGGGGGGGCTGATCGGTGCCTTTTTCCTGGCCTTCTCGGAAACCTACTGGAACAACGCCACCGAAGCGGAGGTCTATGGCCTGGCCGCCTTCATGATCTCCCTGCTCTCCTGGCTGGCGATCAAGTGGTACGATTCCCGTACCACCGAGGGCAGTAATCAGCTGCTGATCCTGGTCGTCTATCTGCTGGGGTTGGGAGTCGGTTTCCACCTGGGCACCCTGCTCGTATATCCCGGAATCTTCCTGCTCGTTCTTCTGGCTTCGAAACGCGACCTGGCCACGCTGGACCTGATGCTGATGAGCGCGGGCCTGGCCATTTTCCTGTTCTCGACCGTGACGCGGAACAATGCGCTGGTGGTATTTACGGTCATTGCCTATTTGGTTGTCATTGTGCTGCGCTCGGTGCAGGGCCGGCGCTTCGCCCTGATCGGCAGCGCCCTCTTCTTCGTGGGCCTGACGGTTCACATCATGTTGATGATGCGCGCCGGCGCCTCCCCCGAACCGGTGATCAACCAGTCCGATCCGGACAATTTCGCAACCCTGCTTTCGGTGATCCGGCGCGAACAGTATCCGCCGCTGAATCCGTTCGACCGGCAGGCTCCGTTGCAGTTCCAGTTCGGCTACTACTACCGATTCCTGTTCAAGCAGTTCTACTTCCTCGGTCCGGGCTACGGCGCGCTGTCGGCCGTTACGACCGTGCTGGGCCCGGTCTTTCTGGCTCTGGTCGGCATCTTCCACGGTTTCCGCCGCATCCTGCCACTGGTACTGGTGCCGGCGGTGAACTACCTGATCAATGGCGAGATCCTGACCCTGTATCTGAATTTCACGAACCATGAAGTCCGTGATCGCGACTACTTCTATTTTGCCGCCTTCCTGTTCTTTGCCGTATTCATCGGGATGGGGGCGGCCGCGTTGCTGCGCTACACCACCGGTGCGGAAGGGAAATCGGCGGGACAGATCGAAACCGAGGGCGGCAACTGGAAGACCGGCCTGGAGCGCGTGAAGATCGGCTGGGCGGCCCGTGGTCTGGGTGCCGCCATGCTGCTGGCCGCGCTGTGGCCGGTGCTGGGAGCTGCGCTACCCGGAAAAATGCACTCGACGAAGTATTTCGAGCACAATCGCACCGACAATCGCATTGCCTACGAATATGCCTGGAACATCCTGGCCGGGCTGGACGAAAACGCGATCGTATTTACCAACGGTGACAACGATACCTTCCCGATCTGGTACCTGCAGACCGTTGAACACTTCCGCACCGACGTAACGGTGGTCAATCTCTCGCTGGTCAATCTGCCCTGGTATGTGAAACAGCTCAAACACGGCGGGCAGGGGCTGGCCATGACTCGCGACGACCAGGAAATCGATGCCCTGCGACACCGGGTTTTCCAGGATCCGAAGACCGGTGAACAGCAGATCGTGATGATCAAGGACTACGTCCTGCACGACATCATCACGACAAACGAACAGATGGCCCAGCGTCCGGTCTTTTTCGCGGTCACGATTCCGCGGGAGATCATGGAACGGTACTTCCCGAATTTGCAGATGGAAGGCATGGCCTACCGCCTGATGGACAAGGCCAGCGAGGACAAGCTGCCCATCACGGATCCGGACAAGGTGCTGGAAAACATGTTGGGCGTGTACCGCATGGGCGCCCTGATGACCGGCGACACGGCGTTGCGTCAGTCCGAGTACGCCGCGATGACCGGTCTGAACAACGACGGGCGCAATCCGATCATCGGCAATCCGTCGCAGACGCTCAGTGCGTCGCAATACGACTCGTTGGGTGCCCGCATGGGGCAGATGCGCCGCGACGTCTTCCGGAACGCGAATGCCACGCACCTGCTGGGCAACTATCCGGCGGCGTACAACCGCGCCGGCTATCAGTTCTACATCAATGCGAACGGCGCCGCGCGCGAAGACTCGATCTACTATCGCGAGCAATTGGACAAGGCGCTCAGCGCGTTCCGGGCCAGCCTGGCCGTGGCGCCCTACAATGAACAGGCGATCGAATTCTATCCGTTGCTGCTGGTACAGGCCTATCGCGACCAGGAGGCCAAGGAATTCCTGTCTTCCCTGGCCGGTAATATCGACGAGCAACTCGAGGAGCGGGTGGTCTTCAATGCCATGCGCGGAATCGCTCGCGGCGGTGTGCCCGATCTGGCCCTCGATTGGATCGCCGAGCAGATCGAACGCGATCCGGACCGCCACTTCTATCGCCAGGTACAGTTCAGCCTGTTCCAGGCGCTGGGCAGGCGGGAGGCGGCAGCTACGACCTTGCGCGAATGGGAAGCCTACAGCGGTCACCCCGATCCGGAGATGCAGCAGGCCCTGGACCAGATGCGTGAGCAGTCCCTCGACCGCGAGGATCAGCGAATTCGCGATGCCGTGGAGGGTGAAAATGGACGCTAGGGAAGCACGCGAACTGATTGCCGGTCTGCCGGACCGGGTCCATGGAATCCTGGCCGCCGGTACTCCGGTCGTGGTCACCGGTTGCGCGGGGTTCATCGGCAGTACGTTGACCGAGGTTCTGCTGGAAATGGGCTGCCGCGTAACGGGCGTCGACTGCCTGACCGACTACTACGATGTGGATCTGAAACGTGAGAACCTGGCCGGATTTCGCGATCACGAGAATTTCCATTTCCGTCAGGAGGATTTGCAGGAGTTGGACCCCGTCGAGTTGCTGGCCGGCAAGGTCGCCTGCTTCCATCTGGCGGCCCAGGCCGGAGTGCGGGCCAGTTGGGGCGAGTACTTCGAGGAGTATCTCGGTCGCAACGTGATGGCGTCGCAACGCTTGCTGGAAGCCTGTCGCCAACCTGCGGTGAAGGATTCGCTGGTGCGCCTGGTCTACTCCAGCAGCAGTTCGGTGTACGGTGACCAGGAACAGTTGCCCGTGACCGAGAAGGCCCTGCCGCAGCCGCGTTCGCCCTACGGGGTGACCAAGATGGCGGCCGAACATCTGTGTGTGCTCTACTCGATGAATTTCGGAGTCCCGACCAGCAGTTTGCGCTACTTCACGGTTTTCGGCCCGCGGCAGCGGCCGGACATGGCTTTTCGCAAGTTTATCGAAGCGGCGCTCGATGGGACGGGATTCTCGGTCTACGGCGACGGTTCGCAGACCCGTGACTTCACCTATGTTGCCGATGCGGTGCGCTCGAACCTGTTGGCCGTTGCCTGCGATCGCGAGTGGGAAGTCTTCAACACCGGTGGCGGTTCGCGCGTGGTTTTCAGTGAAGCGTTGCAGTTGTTGACCGATCTTCTGCGGGAGCGCGTGCCGGGCATCGAACCGGTCGTCGACTACCAGGAGACCGCGCTGGGCGACGTGAAAGATACGTTCGCGGAGCGCAGCCACGTCGAGGCCACCATCGGCTACCGGCCGACGATCGAGTTTGCCGAGGGGCTGGCACGTGAGGTGGATTGGGCCATCGCCCGAAGGAATCAGGCATGAACGAATCGTATGAGCCGGCGGCCGTGACCGAAGCGGCGCCCGCGGTCCAGGAGGAGGCGCCGGTCCGCTGCGACATCGCCGTCGTGGTGCCGGCCTTCAACGAGGATGAATCGTTGCCCGAACTGGTCGACCGCATCGCCGCGGCCATCGAAGGGATGGGCCGGACCTGGGAGGTCTGGATCATCGACGACGGCAGTTCGGACCGGACTTTCGAGGTGGCCGGGGAATTGGCCGCCGGCCGACCGCAGGTCCATGGGATCCGCTTCGCGCGAAACTTCGGCAAGGCTGCGGCCCTGGCCGCGGGATTCCGTGCGGCCGCGGCCGATATCGTGATCACGATGGATGCCGACCTGCAGGACGACCCGGCCGAGATTCCCGAACTGGTTGCGATGATCGAGGACGGCTGGGATCTGGTCTCGGGCTGGAAGCAGGACCGCAAGGACAGCTTCATCAAGAACAAGACGAGCAGGATCTTCAACTGGTTCACGGGGCGCATGTGCGGCCTGAGGTTGCATGATTTCAATTGCGGCCTGAAGGCCTACCGGCGCGCGGTGACCCGGCGACTGAAGTTGTACGGGGACATGCACCGCTACACGCCGGCGCTGGCGCATCTGGACGGTTTCCGCGTGACCGAAAAACCGGTTCGTCACTTCGCGCGCAAGTACGGAACCACGAAGTATGGCATGGCCCGATTCGTCAACGGCTTCCTGGATCTGCTGACGGTCTATTTCCTGCACGCGCGCAAGACCTCGCCGCTGCACTTCTTCGGTCGCATGGGGCTGGGTTTCCTGGCCATCGGCGGGGGAATCAGCACCTACTTCCTGGTCTGGTGGATGCTGGGCAACGGACTCCGCGTCCGGCCGATCCTGATCCTGGGCATGGTACTGATCATCCTGGCCCTGCAATTCATCAGCCTGGGACTCATTGCCGAATTGATCGTCGCGGGCCGCCGACCCGAGCAGGCGTACCGGATCGCCCGGCGTGTTTGAGCCGGTGGACGAAACGGCGTCCGAGTTGCCGCCACTGGCCGTGGTCGTCGTCAACTGGAACGGCCGGAGCGAACTGGAAGACTGTCTGCGCTCGCTGCGGGATGCGACCTATCCCCGGTTGCGGGTGCTGATGGTCGACAACGGCTCGCGCGACGACTCGGTCGAGTGGACGCGCGAAAATCACCCGGAAGTCGAGATCCTCGAAACCGGCGAAAATCTACGCTGGGCCGGCGGTAACAATGTCGCCTTGCGGCGTCTGCAGGCCGAGGATTTCGAGGGTCCGATCCTGTTGTTGAACAACGACACGGTGGTGCCGCAGGGCAGCCTGGAACGACTGGTCGGCGCGATGATGCAGGAGCCGGATGCCTGGGCTGCCACTCCCCGTATCTGTTACCATCACGATCCGGCGCTGGCCTGGTACGATGGAGGACGCATCGGCCATTGGTCCGGCTGGGTGCGCCACGACGGGATTCGGCGGATTTCGGGCAAGCTTCCCTCGGGAACGCGCTGGGTCGAGTACGGCACCGGTTGTGCGTTGCTGATCCGGCCCCGTGTCCTGCGCAGTGTGGGGCTACTGGACGAGAGCTACTATTTCTACGGTGAAGATGCCGACTATTCGTTGCGGATTCGTGCTGCCGGTGGTCGGATTCTCCATGTGCCGCGCGCACTGGTGCTGCACAAGGTCAGTGCCACGGTCGGAGCCCACACTCCCGGCAAGGTTCGCTTGCGCAGTCAGAGCCATATCCGTTTGCTGCGTCAGCATTGGCCGGCTTCCCGCTGGCCGCTGTTGGCGGTCAGCCAATTCGCCTATCTCGGTGGCCATGCCGCATTCCACTTGTGGCAGGGAAGATTGGAGACGGCGTTGTCGGTCCTGTTGGGTGCGATCGACGAGCTGCGACCGGACCGGCATTGAGCGGACCGGCGGACCCGGTGGCAGTGGACATTTCTCCGGACCGGGTGATATGTTGAATCGAGCACCCCACTGGACGGGAACCCGTGACTCCAGGAGATGGAATTGGGCAAGAAGAACAGCAAGAAGACGCACCCGGCGGCGTCCCCGGTGAGCGCGACACCTTCATTCCTGTCCGAGCCACAGGGCATCATTCGCTGGGGCTTGCTGACGTTGCTGGTGCTGGCGGTATTGGCCTTGCTCTATCCGGGACCGTTCTTCCACAAGCAGGTCTTCCTGAGCAGTGATTCGCAGAACGCGAACGCCTTTGCCAAGGTCGGGGACGAAGCTCTCCAGGCGGGGGACTATCCGCACTGGAATCCCTATCTCTTCGCCGGCATGCCGTCCTTCGGCTCGACTGCCTATGTTAAATACGTTTACCCGCCTTCGGTCGTGTTGAATTTCCTCCAGGATCGATTGGGTTTCCCGCCACTGACCTGGCTGATGGCCCATCTGATTTTTGGCGGCCTGGGCATGGCCTGGCTCCTGTCCCGCTGGAAGCTGCCCCTGCCGGCGATCGCTCTGGGCGTGCTG